>NZ_JAXEWM010000076.1:0-4117 GCF_034113885.1 Intestinibacter sp. | reverse complement strand
TATTTAATAGAAAATCATTAGTAGATTCGATAGGTTGTTTTTGTGGATTACAGAATAAAGGATATTGTGATTTTATTATTAGACAATTATCAACAGATAATGCAAAAGATATAATAGAAGCTATGAATTTATATTTACCAGAAGAAATTCCAAGATAGATTAATATAAAAATAAGATAAGTCTCTACATAGCAATCACAGCAGAAGCCGTTTTTTTCTTGATGTAATATCTTTTTTATAATTATATATATCTGATTTAATACTTTATTAGTATATCACATAAAAAAAAGTGCTATACTTTTTGATGAAAATAGACTATAATTATATATTATACAGTGAATATTGTAAATTTTATGAGTTTTTCATAAAAATGAGTCATTTGGGAATAGAGTTTATTGTAATTAATTTATAATTATGTAGGGGGTGTTCCTATGGACGCTGTAGCTTTTAGTTTATTTCATTCAAGTGTGACTTATGAAATGTTAGCAAAATTTATAATCTATGTATTAATTGTTGCTGTAGATTTTTTTATTATAACTAGAGAAAATGTGGAAGATGAGTTATTTATATCGATAGTTTCTTTTATGGTAGCGATTATATTATCTCGAGTAATATATATAATTTTAAAAGGAGATTGTTGTTATAAAGACTTTTTAGATGTTTTTAATTTTAGTGTTATAGAAAATTTTTGTTACATAGTTGTATTTATATATTTGTTTATATTTATAGCTTGGTGCATTATTGACGTAAGGGAATTGGAAGATATGGCTGTGGCGGGAATAGTTGTATTTCAGATTGTTTCTGCAATAATAGGGAATAATATAGAGATACAAGGAAATCCAACAAATGCGCCTCATGCAATTTTGATGCATTCTATAAGAGTACATCCTATTGGATTGTATATATATATTTTGACTTTGATAGTTGTTAGTTTTATATGTTTATGTTATAAAAATAGAACATATAAAGCTCAGATTTTTGTAAAATACATAATAGCATATTTTATAGGAATCATGATTATAGATAATTTTATTACAAGTTCGCCAATTATAGAATCATTTGATATGGTTCAAATTATTAGTTTAGTAGTAATATCGGCATTTAGTATTTTTGATTATTTTAGAAATAGTAATGTAAAGAAAGGAAATAGCATATTTAAAGATGTAAGTGCTTTTTTAGATGAATCAAAGTATTTACAAACGTTTATACCATTAGTATTTACATATTTATTTATGATTTTTTCTATTAAGATAAATATTGTAATTTTATGTATACTATTTTTAGTGTTAGAGAGAAGTAATATAAAGAAAAATTTATTAAAAAGATAAATATAAAGCCTCACTGTTAGATTAAATGAAAACAGGGAGGCTTTTCAATATTTTGTATCAAAATTTATTTTAGGAAATAATATAAATAGATAGATGTGATGATAGTGATATTTTGGGGATAAAAAAGCCAGCCGTTAAGCTGACTCTATATTCTAATTTCGGGGAAAATTAGAATATATGTTATATATACGCTAAACATATGCCAAATTTAGAGTATATATGTGGACATTTTTATATTTTTAAAATTTTTTCTAAGATTTATTTCTTGATATAATTATAATAAATTGATTTATTGTTGTCAAATCATTAGCTTTGTCGAAATTTGTGGCGAAAGATGATAGGTATTAAAAAAGCGTTTCGGTGTTTTGATTATATGGAAATAGGGTGTGTAGTGTGTTTATTTGTATACAAAATCCAACAAAAAACTTACAAATTAATTTTTGTATTTGAGGGTTAGAGATGAGGAGGTAATGATATGGAGAAGATTATTAATGTTGCTCAGTACATTTATGAAGAATATAAAAAAATGTCTGGTAGTGTCATTGATGAAATGAAGCTGCATAAGTTATTATATCTTACCCAAAGAGAATCATTGGCAATTACAGGACAGCCGTTATTTGAAGAAGAGTTTGAAGGATGGAAATACGGTCCAGTATGTCGAGAAGTAAGAAGCTGTTATACTGAAGATGGTATGTTTAGTAATGAGGATATTGAAGAGATAGAGCTTGAGAGTGCATATATTGCTAAGAATGTTATTTTGCAATATGGTGCACTGGAATCATGGAAATTAAGTCAACTTTCTCATAAAGAAATTTCATGGAAAAATGCAAGACAGGGAATACCAGATGGTCAAAATGGTAATAAGAAGCTTAGTTTAGATGATATAAGAAAAGATTCAGAAAAAGTCCGCCCATATGATGCTATATGGGATATGTACTATGATGAATTTGAAGATGGGGAGATCCGGTAGTGCATGCTGGGAGTTTAACAAAAGAGATTGTTGATTTTAGAAATAGATATAGAGATATTTATTTAGATGTTATAGGTAAAATGGAAGAGTTTCAAAAAGAGCTTGTTTCAAATGCATTTTAGGTTTATTTTGTAAGTAGAAGATAAAGAGGTTATCCAGGAGATAGAAAATATACCTACGACTCCTGCAAATAGACTAGATAATTAATTGTCTAATTAAATACTTTGAGGAATATCCCATTTTTAATAGTGGGATATTTTTTATATTGTGAAATAATTGCGTTATATATTAAAAATGGGTAAAAAACACTTAAATTAAAAATAAAATACCAAAATTAATAAATGTTAAATGTCAAATTTGTGAAAAATATGCAAAAGATTCAAATAACTTGTTGACTATATAATATAAGTCAGATATAATTAAAATAAGAAAACGAACGAAAAGGAGGGTGATATGTTAGAATCATTTAGAGTTTCTAACTTTGCATCATTTAAGGATGAGGTATGTATTACAACATTATCGAATTCATCCAAAAAGGAACTTATAGAAACAAATACCTTTGAATGTAGGGGTAATAGATATAATAAAGTAACCTACATATATGGAGCTAATGGTTCAGGTAAGACAAATTTATTGGTGGCTTTAAATAGGGTTAGAAAGACTATAATAATGTCTACTGTTATAGGAGCTAGAAGTAATAAGCTTCTTGAAGTTCCAGTTATCAGAAAAGAATTAAATACACCAATAGAAAATTTCAAATTCGATACTGATAGCAAATCTAAGCCAACTTTATTTGGATTAGATATAGTAATTGATGATATACTTTATAGCTATGAATTTGAAATACTTGATGGAAAAATAATTAGCGAGTTATTGACGAAGAAAAATAAAAGAAAGGAGGTATTAATAAAAAGAACATCTCCAAGCTTTGAAGATATAGTACTCAGATCGGAGTTAGCGAAATTTAAACCTAATGTGAGTGTAGTAAGAGAAAACTCACTTTGTTTAGCTATGGCAGCACTTTTAAACAATAAATTAGCGAATGAAATAATAAATGAAATAATGGGAATTGACATTATTAATATGGCAAGTATGGATGGCAATACTCGCTTCGATGAAGAAAATACGAGTAAAGAGTTTGTTGAGAGATATTTGAAAATATTAAAGTCTGCTGATCCAACATTAAAGAATTTAATTATTAATTTAGAGGAAAATGCAGAAATTCCTCTTGATGAAGATGATGAGTTTCAAAGTAAGGATGTTATTGTAAAAAAGATTAGAGTAGATGTAAGTTCAGTACATGATGTTTATAAGAAACGTGAAAAAGTTTCTGAGATTGAGTTACCGTTTTTAAAGTATGAATCTAGCGGTACAATTAAATTATTTGGTATTTTACCATCTATATTTGAAGCTTTAGATACAGGAGGAGTTTTATTTATAGATGAAATAGAAAATGGATTACATCCATTGATAGTAGAATTTATTGTTAATTTGTTTAATGATGCTGAGATGAATCCTAAGAATGCACAGTTGATATGTTCTACGCATAATACGTTGTTGTTAGAAAAGTGTAGAAGAGATCAAGTGTGGTTTATGGATAAGAATCAGTATGGTGAGAGTAAGCTTTTAAGATTGAGTGATTTCTTGAATATAAGAAAGAGTGATAATATTAGTGAGAAGTATCTTAAAGGTGTTTTTGGAGCAATTCCGAATTTAAAATAAAAAAAATAACCAAAGATTAACTTTGGCTACAAAACGTGATAATACCGAAACATATAGAAATGTATACGGTATATAATAAATATTAATATAAAATTGCC
>NZ_JAXEWM010000075.1:0-3320 GCF_034113885.1 Intestinibacter sp. | reverse complement strand
TATTTGCAAATTATAATATTGACTAATATTTCATTTATTTATTACTTCAATATCATTATATATAATCCATAAAAATATACTATGGTTTTATGGATTTTTATAGATTTATATTAGCTGTTATATACCCCTTTATCCATAAATTTAAGTGCATCAACTATTTCATATATAAAAAAACTATTAGACAATAAAATCTTTATTATCCAATAGTTTTTATTCCCTTTTTATTAAGTTTATTTATTTTCAGCTTCTTTTTCAGCCATTTCTTCTTCTAATATCTTCTTTTGAAGTTGTTGCATATGTCTTATTATATAAAAATCTATATCGTCATTGTCACTGTCAAATCCCCAGTGCATTTCAAGCATACGTATACTTCTATAACAAAGACCTGCATTGCCTTGTAATTTAAAATCTATTAAATCGAATAGCCAACATTCTCTAGTGTTTACATCCCACAAATCGTGTTTTTTTATGTAATCATCTAGAATTTTTCTGTACTTCATCAATGTCATATTGTCAATTGTCACATGCTCCATGAAAACATGGTATTTTTTACCTCTAGCCATAATCTAGCCCCCCTAAAATCAACTTTAGCTTTTATATATTAAAATAAGAAATTTCATTCAAAAAACGTCACATATACTACCACTTAACAAGATGCTTATTGTATTCTACTAAATAATCATCCATCAAATCTATGAAAGTTTGGTATTTATATACATCCTTAGCTTCTACCTTTTCGCCTTTTCTAAGTGATGTAAAATAAGTACAGCTCATTTCTGAAATAGCATGTCCCATAGCTAATGTAAGTCTTTCTGCAAGAGTAGGACTAATACCTACTGAATGTATAGTAACTCCTGCTGGTAATAATCTTAAAATCTTAGTATGGAAAAGGTAATCCATAAAACGTCCTTCTGGAATGAAAATTAAAGAATCGACGATTTCATCAAAATCTACATCGTATAAATCTAGCTTCCAAGTACTAAGTATTCTATAAGCCATTTCTTTTTCTAACGGTACTACTCTTTGTTCTGCTTCTGTGTAGTATATATATACCTCTGCTTCTTTACTTGCTTTTTGTGAATAAGGTTTTATTATTTGTTCTCTGACAATAATTCTTATTTTGTCTTCAAGAGATGTATTTTCCTCAAACTCAAAATTAAATTTTCCTTCTTCATGTTTATGTTCCATCTAATTTCCCCCAATATATAAGTATATAACAATATTCAGATAATATCTGTAAATCTACAATAACATTTAGATAATATCTGATAAGTAAATTATAGCATACTTTTCCTTCTTTATCCTCTATAAACTACTTTACCTTCGCTTATTGTGTATTTTATTTTTCCATCTAAAACTTCGCCTATAAATGGTGTATTTTTTGATTTAGATGCAAAGTCCTTTACTTCCCATTTTTCATCTTCATTGAATATTACTATATCGGCAATAGCTCCTTCTTTTATAAATCCTCTGTCTATCTTATATAGCTTGGCAGGATTTATAGTCATCTTTTCTAATAAGTGCATTAAATCTAGGTGACCTTTTTTAACTAGGTTAGTTACGCCAAGACCTAGAGATGTTTCAAGTCCTGTTATACCGCTTGGACATAGTGTAAGCTCTTTTTGTTTTTCCTCTTCAGAATGTGGTGCGTGGTCAGTAGCTATTATCTCTATAGTATCGTCTTTAAGACCTTGTATTATAGCTAATCTATCTTGTTCTGTTCTAAGTGGTGGATTCATCTTCGCAAGTGATCCGTGTTTTAAAACTGCATCCTCAGTCAATGTAAAGTGATGTGGACTCGCCTCTGCAAATACATTTGCTCCTAGAGATTTAGCAAATCTAACAGTATCGACAGCAGTCTTTGAGCTTATATGCTGAATGTTGACTTTAGCACCTGTTTCTAGCGCTATCATTACGTCTCTTGATACCATTACATTTTCAGCTAAAGCAGTTGCTCCTCCTTCTAGACCTAGAGCCTTTGATACCTTACCGTCGTTTACGCCAGCCTTTGTTATGAATGATGGATTTTCTTCGTGTAAGCTTATAGGCACGTCTAATTCTTTAGCCTTTTTCATAGCCTCGTAAAGTACAGTAGTGTGTTTTATAGGGATACCGTCATCAGTAAATCCTATAGCTCCATTTTGTAGCATTTCCTCAAAATTTACAAGTTCTTTTCCTTTAAGCCCTTTTGTGACTGTAGACGCTTGAAGCACGTTTATATCTGCTTCCTTTGCCTTGTCTAATACGTATTTTAGAGTTTCTACATTGTCTACTACGGGTTTTGTATTTGCCATACATACTACAGTTGTAAATCCACCCTTTGCAGCAGCCTTCGCACCTGTTATTATATCTTCTTTGTAAGTAAGTCCTGGATCTCTAAAGTGTACGTGTATGTCTATAAGACCTGGAGATACTACACATCCTGATGCATCTATTATTTCATCGAAGCCTTCTTCCTTTATATTTTTAGCTATTTGTTTTACTTTGTCATTTTCAATAGCTATATCTACTATCTCATCTCTCTTAGAAAGTGGGTCTATTAATCTTCCATTTTTTATTAAAATCATAATCTGCTTTAGTAGTTTATCTACTAAATACTCCTTTCTACAGTTTTATATATTTTTATATAATATTTTACATTATTTTATAAATTATTTCATTTATTTTATCAATTTAAAAAATATATTTTGCTTTATATAAATAGCCTTTTGAGGACATAATTCATGACAGCAGTAGCATCTAATGCAGTTTTTTAAATCTATCTTTGGACCTTCTTTTGTCATTTTTATGACCTTAGCGGGACAGACTTCTCTACATTTTCCGCATTTTATACATTCATTTTCCTTTACCACTGGCTTTGGAGTTATTATTTTATCTATTATATCTCCAATAGGCTTTGGAAATTTCAGCGATAAAAGCCTAAAATCAGAACTCGTAACTGGTATTTTAAAATCCTTTAAAACTAAGCTATCGATATCATCTCCTATAAACTCTATATCTGAAAAATCCTTTTTTATTAAATTTCTGTTTATTGATCCTCTGACTGTCCCGACTTTATTTGGATCTAAATTAATTAGCTTGCATCCAGCTATATCTAGTGCATATGGACTATCAGAAGCTAGAAGTACATTTGCTTTTCTCACATCCCCTGCTGTAGGACCTTCTCCCTCCATAGCGTATATACCGTCCATTATTGTAAGCGAAGGATTTATATACTGACATATATCTAATAATACATTTTCACAAAACTCCTCCTCTTTTTTAAATCTATGGTGGATTTCCGCCTTTTGAATCCCTACTATAACTCCGTATAAATTTTT
>NZ_JAXEWM010000074.1:0-15823 GCF_034113885.1 Intestinibacter sp. | reverse complement strand
ATTATCAGTTGCTTTAGGTGCTATTATATATTACATAGTATTACAAGTAGTAATATGGATGGGTATAGATACAGACTTATTGAAATTATTATCTGCAGTTGTTGTTGCAATTTTCCTTGCTATACCAACTATGAAGAGTAAGTATTTTTCAAAACCAGTCATAAAAGGAGGGAATATGTAATGTTAGAAATTAAAAATATACATAAAATATTTAATCCTGGAACAGTCAATGAAAAGCACGCATTAAAAGGTGTGAATTTGCTTTTAGAAGATGGCGATTTTGTAACTGTTATAGGTGGAAATGGTGCTGGAAAATCTACTATGCTTAATGCCATAGCAGGTGTATGGCCTGTTGATGAAGGAACTATTTTAATCGATGGACAAGATGTAACAAATCTTCCTGAACATAAGAGAGCTGCGTACTTAGGCCGTGTATTCCAGGATCCAATGAACGGTACAGCTGCGACTATGGATATTGAAGACAACCTAGCTTTGGCTAACAGAAGAGGTCAAAGAAGAACTTTAAGAACGAGAATTAAATCATCAGAGAGAGCTAGATATAAAGAATTACTAAAAACACTTGGATTAGGATTAGAAGATCGTATGACTTCTAAAGTAGGCTTGCTTTCTGGAGGGCAACGTCAAGCACTTACATTATTAATGGCGACACTTAAAAAACCAAAGCTTCTTCTTCTAGACGAACATACTGCAGCACTTGACCCAAAAACTGCCGCAAAGGTCTTAGAAACAACAGACCAAATTGTAAAACGCGACAATTTGACAACTTTAATGATTACACATAATATGAAGGATGCAATTGCCCATGGAAACCGTCTTATCATGATGATGGATGGAAATATTATTTTAGATATCAAAGGCGAAGAGAAAAAGAAGCTTACAGTAGAGGATTTACTTCGTAAGTTTGAAGAGGCTAGTGGTGAAGAATTTGCTAGTGATAAGGCTCTTTTAGGATAATTAAATACATAAAATAAAAACTGTAGATAGTACTTTTTAAGTATTAAATACAGTTTTTTATTTATTTGTAAAACATAGTGTTTAATGTGTACAATTATATATTATAATTTATATATATAAAACAAAGAGGGATAATAATAAGGAGTAAATTATGCAAAAAATAGTAGAACGGACAATATTAAAGGCTACTTTGAAGAGCTAAAATTTAAGGGCATATTAAAGATGGGAATTCAAAGCAACAAGCTAAATTCTCTTACCCTTAGAAATTATTTTTGCCGATAGATGTTGGTCAGGTAGATGAGCTTGAGAAAGAGATATTTGAGGTGGTTAGAGAGAGATTAAGAGTAGTATTGTTGTACTGCTCTATTTTTTATATAGTTTAAAGTCAAATTTATCAAAACTATAAAAATATTGTTAATAAGTAAACTAAATAAATTTCATCAATTAAAAATTATTTTGATTCTTACTTTAAATTATAAATTTTATATTAAAAAAAATAAAAAATAATAAGTAAGGAGGATATTTGCATTATAAAATAGAAATTTATCATATTATGTAAAATGGAAATAATTGTCGTATAAAGAGGTGGAGATAAATGGCTAATTTTATACAGGGAGATAATTTTAAAAGAAATGGCGGAAAATATGAAGAAATTGTATGGATAAAGATAAAAGAAGCATTTAGTAGAAGAGAAGTTCTTGGATATTCTAGATATCCATTATTTTTTAATACAGGACAAAGAAGAAAAGAACCAGATATTTTAATATTAGATAAAGAAATTGGTTTAATAATAATAGAGGTAAAAGGTTATGAAATTGACGATATAGAAAATTTATATCCAAATAGTTGGCAAATAAAAGGTGAGTATAAAGGAATATATAATCCCATAGGACAAGCAGAAGATTATTTATATGCAATTAAATCAAAATTTGATATTGATAGAAATTTAAGAAAGAAATATAATGCAAAATATTTTGTTGCATTGCCTAGAATAAGCAAAAATGAATGGAATGAAAGAAATTTTGAAAAAATTATAGATGAGGCATATTTGATATTTAGAGATGATTTAGCAAGAGCAGCATTGATTAAAAAAATATTATCTCAACAACCTTTTATTACAGGAGCACTATTTAATGATAATACTTTTAAAATAGCAACTTCAATATTAGCTAATGAAAATATATATGCAGATAAAATAGAAGATGAATTTAGTAATGAAACAAAGGGTAAAATTTATGGTTTAGTTACAAATAAATTGCATGAATTAGATATACAACAGGAAGTTATAGCTAAATCAATAGTACCGGGACCACAAAGAATAAGGGGCATTGCTGGTTCTGGAAAAAGTGTTCTTTTATGTCAAAAAGCGGCGATTATGCATTTGAGATATCCTGAATGGAAAATAGCTGTAGTATTTTTTACTCAAAGTTTATATGACAATATTATAAATATGATAGACAGATATTTGAAAGCTTTTAGTAATGGAGAAGTTTCATATGATGAAGGTGGAAATTTAGAGGTTCTACATGCATGGGGAAGAAAAAATCGAAATGGATTTTATAGAGAAATTGCAAATAGGAATAATTGTATTTTTAGAAATCCGAGGGATGTAAAATCAGAAGTAGGTTATTTAGATTATAATAATAGAATAAATTATATTTCTAAAAAATTATTAGAAGAAAGTAAAGGTAATTTAGAGAGAATATACGATGTTATTTTAATCGATGAAGGACAAGATTTAATTGGAGATGATGAATATAAGTATGAAGGTAAGCAGTCTTTTTATTATATGGCTTATCAATCATTGAAAGTTGTTGAAGGAGAAGAAAGTAAAATTAGAAGATTAATTTGGGCTTATGATGAATTACAAAGTTTAAATGATAAAAAAATTCCATCTAGTAAAGAAATTTTTGGAGATAGTAATTTGGTTAAAGGAAAATATAAAGGTGGAGTTAATAAATCTGAAGTTATGAAAAAATGTTATAGAACGCCATACCAAATTTTGACAACTGCACATGCGGTTGGAATGGGTATTTTTAGAGAAGAAGGACTTGTAAGTGGATATACAACTAAAGAAGATTGGGAAAATATAGGATATGAGATAAAACAAGGTGATTTTAGAAAGATAGGTAATGAAATTGTAATAAAGAGATCTATTGAAAATTCACCAAATCCAATACAAAAGTATTTTAAAGGAGATACTGTTAAATTAGAATTATATAATAGTGAATTTCATATGATAAAAGCTTTAGCTAACGATATAAAAAAAGATATAGAAAAAGAAGGTTTAAATCCTTCTAGAGATATACTAATTATAAATTTAAAAGAAAATAGGAATGGCAAAATATTTGAGCAAGAAATAGGAAATTATTTAAATAATTTAAATATAGATTTTTATATTCCTTCAAAATCAAAAAGTAATGAATACAATTGTGATTGGAGAGATGAAAAGCCTGATCAATTTTGGTATGATGGTGCAGTTACTTTATCTCAAGTTCCAAGAGCAAAAGGAAATGAAGCACCAATGGTATATGTTGTGGGATTAGAAGAGATTGCTGTAAATGAAGATTCAGTCAAATATAGAAATAAATTATTTACTGCTATGACTAGAGCAAAATGCTGGGTAAAATTAATGGGTGTAGGAGATTATAGTTTATATGATGAAATAATAGAAGCAATTAAAAGCAATGGAGAATTTAGATTTAAATTTACTAAACCTAAGAAAGAAACTAATGATTTAAGTTAATAATTCGATATGCTTAGATTTGAGAATGCTAGAAAATATTATATGCCAAAAATTGAATAATCAAAAAAATTTGTCTATAATAAAACTATACAATACTATTAAACTAGAGATTAAAAGGATGAATAATAATGGCTACAGATAAAGATAAAATAAAACAAATTACCGACATGGTAAAAACTCATTGCGATGAGTGCTTTAATGAAGATTACTACAAGACGACGAAAAAATTAATAGATAAATTAAAAAAGAACAAAGATTTTTCTATGGATAAGGGAAAAATAGAAGGATGGGTAGCTGGGCTTTTGTATATAGTAGGAGAAGACAGCGGACTTTTTAACCAAACTAATTGGATAGAATCAAAGGAATATATTTCAAAGACAGATATGGCAAAAATAGCCCAAGTAAGTGTAGCAACTATGAAGTCTAGAGCCTCTAAGATAAGAGAGGTACTTCCTAAAAATGCGAAATTCGTAGCAGATATCACATATGAAGAAGACGATTATGATTTTTGCTTTGATTTTGATGATGACGATGACGAAGATGGCTATGAAATGGATGAGGTTTTACAAGAGATGGCTGATATGCTAAATCATACAATAGCGACAAAAAAAGAAGAGTACGAGGTCTATATGGACAAGGCATTTGACTGCTATGATATAGATGAAGCTATGGAGAACATGAAGTTAGCGCTTATGCATGCCAAGAAAAAAATACCAGACCGTCTATTCAAGCAGCTAGAAGGACAGCTGTGGCTTGAGCTAGATGCGAGACCGTATCTTTTGATAAAGGCAGAATTGGCAGATTTGTACTATTTGAAGGATGATTATGAATCTTCAGTAGAATTATACAACGACATTTTGAGATTAAATAAAAATGACAACCAAGGAATAAGATACAAAATATTTCCGTTGTTAATTTTACTAGATAAGAAAGATCAAATTGAAAATTTGATAAAGTCATATGAAGGTGACGATTGTGCATCTATGCTTTACAACAAGGCATTATATTATTATAAAAATAAAAATGAATTGAATGCAAAAGCTTTTTTAAAGAAGGCTTTTGATGCAAATGAATACATACCTGATTATTTACTTGGGATGGGAGATATCAACTCTCCGCTGCCTGAAATGTACTCATTTGGAAGTGAAGAGGAGGCTAGATTTTATTTAGAATGTGCTTCATTAGTTTGGATAGAGACAGAAGGAGCTTTATTTTGGCTTATAGATGAGTATTATTTATATGCGAAAAAGAATGATATAGATTTACTTTTTACTAAAAAGGAGCTTAAGGTTTTGATTAAGCAAGCATTTGAAGAAATGAAAAATATATAAATATTTTAGAAAGATCCTAATAGAGTAGTATGTATTGTACTGCTCTGTTTTTTTGTATAAAATTATAATAGAAAATTTGCGTATTATACAGATGACGGGGGTTTAAGAAAATGGGAAAATTTAATTTATCATGGACAAAATACGCTCCATTGGAGGATGAGATAAGTATAATTGATCCTCTAGCTTTCGACTATTTTGCTCAATTATTAGGCAATGTCATATTACCAAGCTTTACGACGAGAACATCAAGGGCTAGATATTACAGCATGGTGTGTTATGGAATATATATTTCAAAAAAATATCTAGAACAGCAAGGTAAACCTTACTACCAAAAGGATTTACTTGATACTTTTAAAATTTATGAAAAGTATTGGGCAAGGGCAATTGTTGAATACTACGATGGAAAGTTGGCTGAGAGAGATGGACAAGAGTATGATTTTAGAGGTAAGAGAGGTGCACTCAAGGCTTATCATCAAGATTTAAAAAGCATAGGAAATGAGTTTAAATTTTTATCTAGACAATTAGAATTAGGAGGGCTTGGTGCCTATAGAACTAGTATGGAATCTCTTGAACTTGTAGATGAGTCGTTGAATTTGACACATAAAGGACAGAAATTGGCTAGAAGCTTTGTAGATTCTTATTACGATAAACTGGTATTAGAAGCCATCAAAAGCAAAAAACTAGTTGAGAAAAAGGGAAAAGGTAGCTTGACATCTTTTGGAGGACACACTTGTTTAGATGGATTTAAATTAAATGATTCTAATTATCACAAAGAAGAAAGAGAGCTTTTGGGACAGTATATACTTGATAATCCTAAAAATGTTGTATCAATTGATTATATAATGAAAAATTATAAAAGTGAAGATAAACTAAAAACTATAGAGGATATAAGTAAATTAGAGGAAAAGGATCTAATTAAGATGGATATAATTGAGGGATATAAAACTGTTTTAGCTTTTGAACGTCTGGCGATATCTTTTAATAGGATATGGTGTTTTATTATAAGAGAATCAGAGACTCAATTTGGAAATATATCTCTAGAACAATGTGCAAAAATTTGCAAAGATGAACTAGATTATATTTTTGAAGAGCAATTGATAAATGAACTTATCACAAAAAAATATTATTGTGAGATAAGTAAAAGCTATCACGGTATATTTTTTAGACAATTTATAGAAAATTGCCTTTTAAAAAGAGATGATTACAAAGAAATAATATTTGAATTAGTTAAATACCATAATCAAATTATGAAAAAGAGAAATACAAGTTCATGGATTATGATGGATAAGGATAATTTAATTGTTACAGCGGGGTATAATTATCCTAAAAAAACAGAGAAGCTACCTTATTTACACGGATATAAATTGTCAAATATTATGTCTTTAATAGAAGATACGGGGTGGAAAGGTAAATGAACAGAAATATAAAATATACAGATTTTTTTGAGTTAGTAGATGGAGGAGATAATGTAGCTGTAGCAGCATTATTTATGACATATGGTTTTGATGCCGAATTATTTGAACACCATATACTTCCTGCTTTTCTAAATGTAGTAGACAATCCTATAGAACAAGAACTCAGATTTAGGAATCAAATAGCATTGAAGTTAAAGGAGATTCCTGTAGGCGTAATTTCAGATGCCGCTCAATATAACGGAGGTAGAACTTTTTTATATGATCACATCGTTGTAAAACAGGATACTTTTCATCCTAAATGCTATATGATTTTATTTAAGGATTTTCTGAGAGTTATAATATCATCGTCAAATATCACTAAACCAGGGCTTTGTTATAATGCAGAGCTTATTTGGCATGAGGATATATATTTAGATAAAGTGAATTCTATTTCATATGATTTAAAAAGTATACTTGATTTTGTAAAGGATAGATATGAATTAGAAAATATGGCTGCGTTATGCGAAATACAGAAATACTTAGATAAGTGTAAGTTTAAAACATCGTATCCAAAATTAATATCTACTTGTGAAGAAAAGTTTGTTTTAGATAGAGTAATGGATGAGTTAAAAAATTGTAGCGGTAATTGCAGATCCGTTACAATTATGTCTCCATTTTTTGAAAATGATAGGGAAGAAATAGAAAAAAGTTTAATCGGTAGTTTTATTAAAAGAATAAAAAGTATTTATAAAAATACAAAAATAAATATATGTTTTCCAGCGAATGAACAGGGTGACAAATATATAGTGAATGCTCCAGTAAACATATTCGATGAAGTAAGTAAAGAAAAAAATGTGAGTTTTTTAGTGGTTCCTAGAGAGTGGGAAAGGGAGGATGAAGAGCCTATCACCAGAAACTTACATGCCAAGTTGATTTATGCAAAATTTGACAATGGGTATAATTTATATATGACTGGCTCTATAAATTTTACAAATAATGCAATGAGATCCAATAAGGCGAATTTGAAAAATATGGAGGTAGGTGTAATTAATTATACTACCGAAGAATTAATAATACCTAATTGTAGGAGAGTAGGTATAGACGCGTTGGAATTTATAGATAATGAAAAAATAGTAAAAAAATCTATTTGTTTTATCGACAAAGCTGAATATGATAATCAAAATTTAAAAATTTACTTTGATGAGAAAAATATGGTTTTACCTTGTAAAATATATTACAACGATAAAGTATTATTATCTCTAGATTCAAAAATAAATGAAAAAATAGTAGACAAATTCAAATTAAAAAGATCTCAGGACTTAAAAGTAGAATGTGATGATTTTATTTTTTATGTTCCAATATCGATTTCAAATAAAGAAGATATAATTACAGAGGATTTAAAATTAGATTTTAATATTACAGTTGAAGATATTATCGATTATTTAGCAGGAAAATACAAGAGCATGTCGGAACTCAAGAGAGTAAAAGCTTTAGTTAAAAATGAAAAACAAGATCAAATAAAAGAAACTACAATATATTTTAAACAAAATTTACACTATTTTTATAAAGCACTGTCGTCTTTAAAACAAGGACTAGAGCTTCCGTACTATAGTGAATTGGCATTTGACAATTATATCTCTGCACCAATAGGCATTAAGAATCTGATAAAAATGTTCTTAGACGATTATAAGGATAAAAATTCAAGTGAAGTAGAGACATTTTTATTTTTAGTAGAGATTTTAAATGTAGTAAATCATTTACAATTTAGTAAAGATTGGCTAGATGAAGGTTATAAAATGAAGAAGTTAGAAGATATAACAAAAGAGGCTAAATTAACTATAAAGCAAATTGTAAAAAAATCAAAAAGAACCTTGAAAAATCAATACTATATAATGCTAAAGGCTTATGATTTGGAGGTGAAAAAATGGTAGAAAAAAAAGAAATACTAAAAGATTTAAATAATTTATTTGATTTATCAATACGAATAGATAAAAAATCTGCTAATCTCCAAACTAAAACCTGCGCTCAAATTATAAGCATGTTGGAGGAATCTATAGGAGTTATACTTGGCGATGATGTTGGAATGGGAAAGACATATGTGGCTTTTGCTACAGCAGTTTACTATTTAAAAAAATACCCTAGACAAAAGATTATTATTATAACTCCAAGCTGGCTACTAAATTCTAAATGGTACAAGGATATAAGTGATTTTATAGAGGTAAACTTAAATAAAGACAATTTGTACTTAAATAGTAGTTTGAAAAGAAATTCAGAAAAAAACCATATAAAAGAAATAAATCAATATGATGGATATTATATAAAACAAATAGTGGAGAAATCTAAAAATTCAAAGGTATTGTTGATACCAATTAATATATTTTCTTCTAAAGGCTCTAGAGAAGAAAATGGCTTCTTTTTATCTTGTTGGCTTAGACATAAAAGATTTAGAATAGAGACTAAAAAGAAGATATGGAGAGCTGTTTTAAACGATGAAGATATAAGAAATCCATATGAGTTTGATGATATCGGAATAACTTATGAAGATATAAAAGAACAGTGGTACAAAGAATTGGATAAAATCGATGTATCATCAAAAAAGATAAGTGAAGAAGTAAGTAAAGTGATATCAGATGCTTTAAAAGAGCTTAGATATAGAGCTTTAAATTCTGTTATTCCAAACTCATCGCTTTTAATACTAGATGAAGCTCATAAAATGAAATCTAAAGATACAGCAAAAAGACATGGGTTACAGTGTGTAATAAATAAAAAATTTAGAAAAGCTATATTTTTGACGGCTACACCTTTTCAATTAGGAGAATTAGAGCTAAAATCTATTTTTGATATATTTAAACTGTCTAAAAATGATAAAAAAGATATAGATTCATTTGACAATAAAGTAAATTCTATGTTTTTAGAGATGCAAAAATACAAAATTAAGGTTGAGGAATTTGAAAATTTTGTAAGTAAATTCGATGATGCTGATATTGTTTTATTTGAACAGTTAGTGAAAAAAGAACTCGATTTAGATGATGATAAATTAAATTATGATATAAAAGAAACTTACCATTTATACGTTGATTTAATAAATCAAAAATTAAATCTGCAAGGTATAATGAAAACTCTAATTGTGAGAAATATAAAAAATAAAGGTGAGTATAGGAAAGAAATAATAGGAAATTTCGGTTCGAATAAAAAGGAAGGAATACATCTTACAGAAGAGTCGTTTTTACCTTTTGCCCTTATTGAAAAAGCCATACACGAGATTTACTTAGAAGGAGAACAAACTTTTATATCAAATGTAAAACAATCCTTCACATCATCATTTGATACAGTAATTAAATCTTCAATCTATCAAAATGATTTACCTTCTTTGAATGTTTTAAGACCTATGAAAATAGATAAAATAGAACACCCTAAGATAAAAGCAGTTACAGATGATGTAGTAAAGGCTTTAAAAGAAGGCGAAAAAACACTTATATTTTGCAATAGGATAGAGACAGTTGAAAAACTTAGAGAATCAATAGTATCAAATTTCGATAGATCATATAAACTAGATAAAGGTTTTAAAAATTACTATAAAAGATTTTATAATAAACGAGATATAAATTGGTTTTTATTACAAGAAAATTATATACAATCAATACTAGCTTTTATAGTAAAGTTGTGTAATTTAGATACACGTGTAATAGTAAAAGCTAAATCAATAGAAAATGATGTGGCTGATTTTTACGAAAGATACAATTTGAATAAAAAAATAAATTATATGTATTTAAAACGAATTATAGAGCATTTAGTATTTACAAAAACTCTAGAAAAGATAGAAAATTGGGAGATAATTGTAGAAAATGAATCAAAAGAATTATTAGATACAGTAAAGAATATTTTAGATAAAAGATATATCTATAATGGATTATCAATTGAAAATGATATAGAAGATATATATGATGATCAAAATATGATTAAAGATAGACGTATCTCAAAAGAATTAATCGATAAAATAATTAAATACAGAGGAATATGGACTAGATACTCAAGTTATTTAAATAAATTAGAAGCAGAAGATCGTGAAGAACTAGTTACATCTATGATTGCGTTTTTACGAAGAGATAAGGAATTCCTTATGCAACTACAAAAAATAAACGAAAAATATCCAAATAAAGACGATAACTTTTGTATAAATAAAGCTTTTAAAAATAAGCGAGCAAAAGCTAAGAGCTCTTTAACTTGGGAAAATTCATTTAAACGATTTATAGAAAATTATATAAATTCTCCTAAAATGACTAGAGAAAATATGAAGCTAGGGCTAAAGAGAAAAGAAAAGGTAGATAAAATTACATCTAAAAACGAAGAATATAGAGAAGAAATAGCAGCTGGATTTAATACACCTTTTTATCCTCAAGTTTTAATAGCAACTTCAATTGTGCAAGAGGGCATTGATTTACAAATGGAATGCAGAAGAATAATCCATTATGACTTAGATTGGAATCCTGCTTCAATTGAACAACGAATTGGTAGAATAGATAGAATCAATAGTTTAATCTTTAAACTTAGGGAAGTAGATAAAAATGAAACTTTAAATATTTTTTATCCTTATATAAAAAATACTATCGATGAAAATATGTATAATACTGTAAAGTGTAGAGAAAAGTGGTTTAATTTAATACTTGGTGGCTCACCTCAATGGGATACTTTTGATATATATACTTCAGGACGTAATATACCAGATGATATATTTAAAAAGATACAGATTGATTTAAGTGTAGAATAAAACAAAATAATATTTTGAATAATCTATGTATATTTCAATTGTGAATTGATATAAAAATAGTTTAATTGAAAATACATAGATTGTTTTAAAAAATATAACTACCCAGTAGAAAATAATGATAAAAATACATAAATAACAATAATATAAAATTTATCGAATAAATAGCATATTGAACACAACACAAAACAGTCCTATAATAAAGATATAGGAAATATTTAGGAGGTGCTCAAGTGCAAGAAATATACGACTTTTTAAAATCATGTGGTACATACTATCTAGCAACTGTAGATAAAGATCAACCTAGAGTTCGTCCTTTTGGAACTGTAGATATATTCGAAGGTAGACTATACATTCAAACTGGAAAATCAAAACAAGTATCAAAAGAAATGCAAGCAAACCCTAAGATTGAAATATGTGCTTTAGACGGAGAAACTAGATGGCTTCGTATATCAGCGACAGTAGTCAGAGATGATCGTGTAGAAGCAAAAAAACATATGCTAGACGGATACCCAAATCTTCAAGCTATGTATTCTGCTGAAGACGACAATACAGAGGTTTTATACTTAAAAGATGCCACAGCTACAATAACTGAATTTGGCAAAGAACCTAAAGTTATAAAATTTTAAATAAAAAACTCCTTTAAGTGAATTTTAAATTTGCTTAAAGGAGTTTTCTTATATTTAGATTATATCCTGTATCTCAGCAGAACAATCTACAGTTTGAAGTCCAGCCAATCTATCCATGTTTTCTTTAAAAATCTTATTAAAAATTGCAATAGCTCTTCCGACACCTATCATAGCAATTACTGTTCCGATACCTATTGCTACTATTTTGCCTGAAAGCACAAGTCCTATAATACAAGTTGTGACTACAGAGGTTACATCTAGTGCATTTTTGCCAAAGCCAAGCCCTTTTTTGAATATATCGCCTATAGCTTGAGCAAGTCCATCGGCTGGATTTGGGATTAGTCTCATGTTTACCATCATCGCCGCACCGATTGCAGTTACTACTATTGCTGCAAATAATAGTAGTAGGTTTTGCCATACTGTAGTGTAGTTGAAGTCTAAAATTCCTCCGAAGTAGTTTATCAAAACGCTGAATAATAAGCTAAATGGTATTTGTAAGATGTCTTTTAAGTCTCTATTTTTACCTTTTATTATAAATTGAATTAATACAAACACAGCATATACTATAAATGTCATAGCTGCGAAATTCAAATTTAAAATATTAGCTATGGAAAAAGGTATAGATATTATTGGAGATACTCCTAATCCTGATTTAGTATTTAAAGTAATGCCTATTGAAAGCACTACAAGTCCTACTGAATAAAACAAAATACGCCATAGCCAGCAGTTGTTTTTATTATTTTTCATTTACATCACTCTTTCTATTATATATAATGATTGGTCTAAATTATATCTTTTATATCATTATCGAAATTTACAGCTTGAAGTCCAGCTAATCTAAGCATACCTTCTTTGAATATACTATTAAAAACTGCTATAACTCTTCCAACAGCTATCATACAGATTAATGTACCGATGCCTATGCCAATTATTTTACGTGATAGTACAAGTCCTATAGTACAAGTTATAAATACACAAGTAATATCGAGTACATTTTTTCCAAAGCCGAGATCTTTTTTAAATAAATCTCCTACAGCTTGGGCAAGTGCATCTGCTGGATTTGAAATTAGCTTCATACTTATTAGCATAGAAACACCTACAGCAGTTCCGATTATAGCACCAAACAATAAAAGCCATCTTTGCCACATTGTAGTGGGATGAAAATCTAACATTCCACCAAAAAAGTTTAAAAGAATGCCGAACATCAAGCTAAATGGAATTTGCAAAATATCTTTTATATCTCTGTTTTTTCCCTTGATTATAAATTGAAGTAGTACAAATCCCGTATATACGATAAATGTCACAGTTGCAAAGTTTAAATTCAAAATATTGGATATGGAAAAAGGTACAGATATTATTGGAGATACTCCTAATCCAGATTTTGTATTTAATGTAAGACCTATTGAAAGTATTACAAGGCCCATTAAATAAAATGAAATACGCCATATCCAACAAGTATTATTACTGTTTTTCATCTAATATATCACTCTTTCTATAGTTTTGTTCTGCTATATTAAATTTTATATTTAAAAAGACGCATAGTCAATAGTTACAAGTATTGAAAAATACATTATAATTTATAGAAAATAATTGTGTTTTTATTAAAAAAAAGGATGCTTTCACATCCTTTTTCCCTAGTCTTCACATGGTTCATATGAATTTGTAGATAAAGCCATTTTTTCAGTAATTTTATTAATATCGTATGGTGTATCTTGGTAAACTTGGTTAAGCCAGTTAGTGTAGAATAAAGTAGCGTTTGCTCTCCAAGTATTAACAGGATCTATGTCAGTATCGCCATTAGGATAGTAGTTTTCAGGTATAAGTGGATCCATACCCTTGTTGTAGTCTCTTATATATTCGCCTTTTAAAGTATCAGTATCGTATTCTAAGTGACCTGTTACGAAAATTCTTCTGCCGTCTTTAGTAGACATTATAAATGGTCCTGCTTTTTCTGATTCAGAAAGGATTTCGATATCAGGAACATTTAAGATATCTTCTTTTTTGATAGCTGTATGTCTAGAGTGAGGAGCGTAGAATACGTCGTTTAAGCCTCTAGTTAAAGCTGAACCAGGGTTGTTTACTGTGTGTTTGAATACACCTGATAATTTATTTTCTAGTTCGTATTTTTGAATACCGTAGTAGTGGTATAGTGAAGCTTGAGCGGCCCAACAAATATGTATAGTTGAGAATACATTTTTTTTGCTCCATTCCATTATTTCAACTAGTTCATCCCAATACTCTACCTCTTCAAATTCTAAAAGCTCAACAGGAGCTCCTGTTATTATTAATCCATCGAATTTTTTGTCTTTTATATCGTCGAAATAAGTGTAGAATTTATCTAAGTGTTCACTTGAAGTATTTTTACATTCGTGGCTCTTTACTTGAATTAAAGTTATTTCTACTTGTATAGGTGAATTAGATAAATATCTAAGTAATTGGTTTTCAGTTTGAATTTTAAGAGGCATTAAATTTAGTATAGCTATTTGTAATGGTCTTATATCTTGTTGCATAGATCTTTCTACATCCATAACAAATATATTTTCTTTTGATAATACTGAATATGCTGGTAATTCTTTTGGTATTTTTAATGGCATGACTATTCCTCCTTATTTTTATATAACAGATATATTTTACACAATATATACAAAAAATTCTATATATTTATGGAAAATTTATGTATAAATGTAAAAAAAGAAGTCGAAATAATAGATAATACACAAGAACTAAGTATTGCGAGTTTGCAAGTGTTTACTAGTTCAAAGTCGTATGAAAAAGTCAAATCACACATAAATATAGACATTGTAAATCCTATACCGGCTATTAAAGACACTAGAAATACGGAGTAAAAGTCTAGTTTTTCAGGAGGATTAATTAGCTTTAGCTTCGTAAAAATATATGTAAACGATGTTATGCCTATGGGCTTGCCGATAGCTAATCCAAATAAAATTCCTAAGTACAATCTCTGGGTATTGTACAAATCGGCGCTTATATTTAGAGATACTCCGCTATTTACAAACGCAAACAGGGGTATTACTATGTAGTTAGTAAACGGGACTAGCTTGTCTTGGAGTTCTTCTAGCACGCTTTTACATCCAGCATATGATTTTGATGGTATAGATATTGCAAGTAATATGCCACTTATAGTAGGATGGATATTGCTCAGTTTTATAAAGTACCATAAAACTATGCCACCTAATATATAGTAGAAAATATTTTCTACATGAAAAATTTTATTTGCTATTATAAGTACTAAGAGAACTGCTAGAGATATCAGTATGTAGGTTTTATTTATATTTTCAGTGAAAAATACAGCTATGACTAATATCGAAATTAAGTCGTCGACAACGGCAAGCGTAAGTAAAAATATCCTAGCTTGAGGATTTATGTAATTTTTAAATATGTAAAATACACCGATTGCAAATGCTATATCCGTAGAAATAGGTATGCAAAATCCCTTCATATAATCAGTATTAAAGTTAAATACTAAAAAAATCAAAGCCGGAACTACGACGCCACCGATAGAGCCCACAACTGGAAACGAAGCCTTTTTTAAAGAGGATAAATTTCCATATAAAATATTTTCCTTAATTTCAAGTCCTACATTTAAAAAGAAGAAAAACATCAAAAAATCATTTATAAATTCGTTTAGGGGAAATCTAAAAAATTTGTTTTCAAAAATTATCATATTGTAGAGCCAGTCATAAGAGCTGTTTGCTACTATAAGTGCGACAAAGGTAAAAAATAAAAGCAGTGTACTGCTTAAAATATCTGATTTTACATTTCTTTTATAACGCATTAAGCTTTTCAAAAAAACACCTTCTTATCAAAATATATATATAAGTTTATGATTGAAAAATATATTATATGACTTGAAAACTTTGAATAAAAATTATTAAATTGGTAATTAATAACTAAGGATTTAAATATTGAGTTATTACCTGTTTTGTAATATAATTCATATACGTAAGATTTAAATTAAATAC
>NZ_JAXEWM010000073.1:0-8629 GCF_034113885.1 Intestinibacter sp. | reverse complement strand
AATAAAGCTTTAGATAGAGATGTCACTTCTGGATACGGCGTAAGTTCATCTAATGAATTAGCTGTAGAAGTTGGAATGAAAGTTTTAAAAGACGGAGGAAATGCAGTTGATGCAGCAGCAGCAATATCATATGTACTAGGAGTTGTTGAACCATACGGATCTGGAATCGGTGGTGGAGGATGTATGCTTGTATATCTACCTGATTCTAAAGAGTACAAATTCTATAATTATAGAGAAACAGCGCCTATTAGCTCTGATACAATGACAAGTACAATAGGTGTTCCAGGTTTTGTTAAAGGTATAGAAACAGTTCAAAGTGAGCATGGTAAGCTTAAGATGAGTGATTTACTTCAACCAGCTATAGATTTAGCAAAAGACGGATTTGAAATGAATCAAAACTTATACAATCGATTGAGTGTATATAAAGGATATTCTGATTTATCTCAAATGACTCAGTTCTTTGAAGAAGATGGAGAACCTAAGGCTGTAGGCAAAAATATAGTTCAACCTGAATTAGCTGAAACATTAACTCAAATTCAGAAAAATGGATCTGATGCTTTTTATAAAGGAGAAATAGCGCAAAAATTAACTACAGGGGCTTATTTTACAGCAGAAGATTTATCTAGCTATAAAGTTGAAGAACAAAAACCTATAACAGGAGATTTCAATGGATATGATGTAGTTACAGCTCCTGCGCCTTTTAGTGGTGTAACTTTACTACAAATTCTAAATATGATAGAATATGTAGATTTACCAAGTTATGATGAAGACCCTGTGAAGTATATAGAAGAAATGACAAAAATATCTAATATAGCATATACAAGTAGACAAGCAAATATATCAGATCCTAATTTTAATAGTGAAGAAAAAGACTATGAAAAATTAACTACAGATAAATATGCAAAATACTTATATAAAAAGAACGAAGTAAAAGATATAGACGATATGGAAAGTGAAGATACAACAGCATTTGTCGTTACAGATTCATCAGGAATGGTAGTATCATGTACTAATACATTAGGTGATTTCTTCGGAAGTCAAGTATCTGTTGGAGGCTTCTTCTTAAACGATGCTTCAGTTCATTTTAATGAAAATAGTTATTCAATAAATAAATACGAACCAGGTAAGAGATCTAGAACATTTATAGCTCCATCTATAATCACTAAGGGTGATGACTTTATGATGGGAATTGCAACTCCTGGTGGAAATGTTATACCTCAAGTACTAGCTCAAGTTATAAATTGGAACCTAAGAGACGGTGTAGATTTACAAAAGGCAGTAGATAAACCTAGATTTGTATTTAGAAATTCTAAAGAAGTATATTATGAGGAAGAAATTCCAGATGATATAAGACAACAAGTAGTAGCAGATGGAAATACTTATTCATTAATTTATTATGATTCTAATATCATGTACGGTTCAATTCAAGCTATTACGAAGGATAAGGAACTTGGAATAAGTGGAGCTGCTGATGAAAGAAGACGTGGAACTTACGAAGTTAAATATTAATATATAAAGGCGAACTCTTTTGAGTTTGCCTTTTAAATTTTATGGTTATAATTTATTAAAAAGAAATCGAAGAAGGTGATTTTTTGTTAGGGTTATACATACATATACCATTTTGTGTAAAAAAATGTAAATACTGTGATTTTAATTCTTATAAAATTATCGAAGGCGAAAAAGATAGATTTTTATCGGACTTAAAAAAAGAAATGAGCTTGTACAAAAATAAAAATAGAAAAATAAGCAGTATATTCTTCGGAGGTGGTACACCTAGTATCCTAAAAAACGAAGATATAAAAATGATAATGCAGGAAGTAGAAGAAAATTTTTATATAGATAAAAATGCTGAAATATCTATGGAATGCAATCCTGGGACGTTAAACGAGGATAAGCTAAAATTTATGAAGTCCATAGGTATAAATAGACTTAGCATAGGCTTACAGGCCGTACAAGAGGATTTATTGAATTTTATAGGTAGAATACATACTTATGAGCAATTTGAAAAAAACTATATGCAAGCGAGAGATGTCGGCTTTGAAAATATAAATATCGATTTGATGTATAATTTACCAAATCAGACGCTTGAAAATTGGAAGGAAACCTTAAAAAAGGTTGTCGATTTAAATCCAGAGCATATATCTGCCTATTCTCTAATTTTAGAGGAGGGTACAAAGCTATACGATATGTATATGAACGAGGAATTTGAAATGGGTGACGAGGATTTAGATATTGAAATGTACGAATACACCATAAATTATTTAAAATCAAAAGGCTACAACCAATACGAGATATCTAATTACGCCAAAGATGGATACGAATGCAAGCACAACATATTATACTGGAAATGTAAAAATTATATAGGTTTAGGACCAGGAGCATCTGGATATATTAATAATATTAGATACAACAACGAAAGAGGTCTAGATTCTTATCATGACAAGTTATCTAATAATCAAAAGCCTATAGAATTTTTCGAAGAATTGACTTTAAAGGACAAAATAGAAGAAAAAATTATTATGGGGCTTAGGATGAATGAAGGCATAATTTTTAAGGACTTTGAGGAGTTTGGTATAGATTTTGAAAGTAAGTATAGAGAACAGTTAAATAAACAAATTGAGTTAAATTTAATAATAAAGACACATAAAGGTATTAAACTTACCCAGAGGGGAAGGGAAATATCAAATAGCGTTTTTTTAGATTATATAGATTAAAAGTATTGACAAACAAAAAAATAAATGGTATATAATATATATAATCTTTTTAGCACTCGGATTTAGTGAGTGCTAACAGCAAGGAGGAACTTATATGGAACTTAATGAAAGAAAAATGAAAATCCTCAAAGCGATAGTTAAAGATTATATTGAAACAGCTGAAGCTGTAGGATCTAGAACAATTTCTAAGAAGCATAATCTTGGTGTTAGCGCTGCTACTATAAGAAATGAAATGGCTGACTTAGAAGAATTAGGATATCTAGTTCAACCACATACATCAGCAGGTAGGGTGCCAACAGAAAAGGGTTATAAATTATATGTAGATTTGTTGATGGGAACTAATGAGTTAAACGATAGCGACAAACAAATTATAGAAAAATGTGTGGAAAGCAATATGAACCATATACAAAGTTTAATTCATGAAACATCTAAGATGTTATCACAGCTTACTAATTACACTACAATAGGTACTACAAGACAATTAGTAAAACCTAGTGTAATTAAACATATACAACTAGTTAGTATGGCAGAGCATAGTATTTTATTGATAGTTGTAACAGATACTGGTGATATAAAGAAAACTGATATTTTCACCAAAAAGTATTTAGATCAAGCTAAGTTGAATATAATTTCTGATAATCTTACTAAGAAGCTTGCAGGAAAGAGCATAACAGATATCGATAACAATTTAATAGCTTTTATAAAATATGAAATAGGAGAATATTCTTCAATAGTGGATAAGCTACTTAGTATATTAAATTCTAATATATCAGAAGATGATGTTTCAATTAGCTTAAATGGAGTTACAAATATACTTAATTATCCAGAATTTAATGATGTACTAAAGGCTAGAAGCTTTTTAGATATGCTTGAGACAAAAGAAACTGTAGCACAGATTATACAATCAAAAGGAATATTAAAAGATAATACTAATATAATAATTGGTAGCGATAATGATTGTAAAGAGGCTAAGGACTGTAGTGTTGTAACAGCTACATATAAAGTAGACAATGAACAAATAGGTCGTATAAGCTTTATAGGACCGACTAGAATGGATTATTCTAGAATATATTCAATAATAAATTATATGAATATATTACTTAATAATAAATAGAAAATAAAAGGAATCGAGGGGTGTAATATCTTGGAAAATAAGGATGTGCAATCTGAAGTTAAAAGTGAAGCGAGTACTTCAGCAGAGGATCAAGTAGTTATTGAAGATCAAGTAGCTGAAGAAGCTGATACAGAACAAACTGAAGATGACAATGTGACAGATATAAATTCTAAATTAGAAGAAAAGAAAGTCAACGATCAAATAAAAGACTTAGAATCTAAAATAGAACAGTCTGAAGATAAATATAAAAGACTTCAAGCAGAATATGCTAATTATATGAGAAGAACACAACAAGAAAAAGAAACTATAGGCATATTTGCAAATGAAAAGATAATAACTGAATTAATACCAGTTATAGATAATATGGAAAGAGCATTAGATGCATGTACAGATAAAGAAGACGCTCTTTTCAAAGGTGTGGATTTAGTTTATAAACAACTAAAGGATTCACTTGCTAAGTTTGGAGTAGAAGAAATAGAAGCAGAGGATGCTGAATTTGATCCAAACTTCCATATGGCAGTAATGCAAGAAAGTGTTGAAGGTGTAGAACCAAACAAAGTTGTGATGGTACTACAAAAAGGATACAAGCTAGGTACAAAGGTAATAAGACCTACAATGGTTAAAGTATCTTGCTAATAATAAATTTGCAAACAATAAATAGCTAGTGAAATAAGTAGCTAATAAATAATAATTAAGAATGAAAATTTTCAGGAGGCGTTTTAAAATGGCAAAAGTAATAGGTATAGATTTAGGTACAACAAACTCTTGTGTGGCAGTATTAGAAGGTGGAGAACCTCAAATAATAGCTAACACAGAAGGGATGAGAACTACACCATCAGTAGTAGCATTTACAAAAGATGGTGAAAGAATAGTAGGGGAACCTGCAAAAAGACAAGCAGTTACAAATGCGGAAAGAACTGTATCATCAATAAAAACTCATATGGGTACAGATTACAAAGTTAATATAGATGGTAAAGGATATACTCCACAAGAAATATCAGCTATAATACTTCAAAAATTAAAAGCAGATGCTGAAAGCTATTTAGGTCAAACAGTAACTGAAGCAGTTATAACAGTTCCAGCATATTTCACAGATGCACAAAGACAAGCAACTAAGGATGCAGGTAGAATAGCTGGTCTTGATGTTAAGAGAATAGTAAATGAACCAACAGCTGCTGCTTTAGCATATGGTATGGATAAATTAGACGAAGACAAAAAAATCTTAGTATTCGACTTAGGTGGTGGTACATTCGACGTATCATTACTAGAAATCGGCGATGGTACTTTCGAAGTTTTAGCTACTGCTGGTAACAACAGATTAGGTGGAGACGACTTCGATAAAGTTATAATAGATTATTTAGCTGATGAATTCCAAAAAGCTGAAGGTGTAGATTTAAGAAATGATAAGATGGCTTTACAAAGATTAAAAGAAGCTGCTGAAAAAGCTAAAAAAGAATTATCTTCAACAATGACATCAAACATAAATCTACCATTCATAACTGCAACTGCAGAAGGTCCAAAACATATGAATATAGATTTAACAAGAGCTAAATTCGATGAATTAACTGCTCACTTAGTAGAAAAAACTATGGGACCAACTAAGAGTGCTTTATCAGATGCTGGACTTTCAGTATCAGAAATAGACGATGTATTATTAGTAGGTGGTTCTACAAGAATACCTGCAGTACAAGAAGCTGTTAAAAAATTCATAGGAAAAGAACCTCACAAAGGTATAAACCCAGATGAATGTGTTGCTGCTGGTGCTGCTATACAAGCTGGTGTATTAACTGGTGAAGTTAACGACGTATTATTACTTGATGTTACTCCATTATCATTAGGTATAGAAACATTAGGTAACGTATTTACTAAAATAATAGAAAGAAATACAACAATACCAACTAAGAAATCTCAAGTATTCTCAACTGCTGCTGATAACCAAACTGCTGTTGATATACACGTATTACAAGGTGAAAGATCAATGGCTTACGATAATACTACATTAGGTAGATTCCAATTATCTGAAATACCACCAGCTCCACGTGGAATACCTCAAATAGAAGTTACATTCGACATAGACTCAAATGGTATAGTTAACGTATCAGCTAAAGACTTAGGAACTGGAAAAGAACAAAAAGTTACTATAACTTCAGGAACTAACTTAACTGAAGAAGAAATAGAAAGAAAAGTTAAAGAAGCAGAAATGAATGCTGAAGCAGATAAACAAAAGAAAGAAAAAATAGAAGCATTAAACCAAGCTGAATCAACTATTTATCAAACTGAAAAAACTTTAAATGAATTAGGAGATAAAGTAAGTGCAGATGATAAATCAGCTATAGAAGGTGCTTTAGCAAACTTAAAATCAGTTAAAGATAAACAAGATGCAACTGCTAGTGAAATCAAAACTGCAATAGATGAAGTTATGAACAAATTCCATAAGATATCTGAACAAATGTATCAACAAGCACAAGCTCAACAACAAGCACAAGGTGGAGCAGGAGATGCAGGATACGACCAAGGTGCTAGCCAAGGAAATGACGACAACGTAGTAGATGCAGATTTTACAGAAGTTGACGATAAATAGGTTACAAAAACAGAGGATTCGTGTATAATAAAAAGCGACGTACTTTTTAAAAGTACTTAGAGAGATTAGTCTGTTAAAATAAATTTATAATAGCTTGTAGTTTAACATTCTACAAGCTATTATTTTGTAAGATGTAAAGGTGGTGAAATCCTTGAGTGAAAAAAGAGATTACTATGAGGTGCTTGGGGTAAGTAAAAGTGCAGACGCTAAAGAAATTAAAAAAGCTTACAGAAAATTAGCTATGAAATACCATCCAGATAAAAATCCTGGAGATAAAGAAGCAGAAGAAAAATTTAAAGAAATCAATGAAGCTTATGAAGTATTATCTGATGAAGAAAAGAGAAGTACTTACGATAGATTTGGACACGACGGCTTAAATAACCAAGGAGGCTTTGGTGGAGGTCAAGGCTTCGGTGGTGGTTTCGGAGGCGGCGGCTTCGGCGGATTTGAAGATATATTCGGAGATATATTCGGATCTGGCGGCTTTGGCGGTGGCTTCGGAGGTGGCGGATCATCTAGAAGAAGAGGTCCAAGACGTGGTGCTGATATAAAACAATCAGTTACAATTACTTTTGAAGAAGCTGCATTCGGTAAAAAATTAAAAGTAAAATTAAACAGAAGCGAAGAATGTGAAGAATGTCATGGTAGTGGTGCAAAAGCTGGAACATCTAAAAAAACTTGTCCAACTTGTCACGGAACAGGTCAAGTTCAAAGTGTTCAAAGAACTCCATTTGGTAATATAGCCACTCAAAGAACTTGTTCTACATGTAATGGTGAAGGAGAAATCAACGAAAATCCATGTCCTAAATGCCACGGAAAAGGCAGCATAAGAAAGTCTAAGACTATAGAAGTCGACATACCAGCAGGTATAGATGATGGACAAATGATAAAACTTTCAGGACAAGGTGAAATAGGTGAAAAAGGTGGCCCTAGAGGTGACTTATACATCGTAGTAAATGTCCAAAGACATCCAATTTTCACAAGAGATGGATACGATGTTTATATAGAAATGCCTATAACTTTTGTTCAAGCAGCATTAGGTGACAAATTAGAAGTACCTACATTAGATGGAAAGGTTTCATATTCTCTACCTGAAGGAACTCAAACAGGTACAGTATTTAGACTTAGAGAAAAAGGTATACCAAAATTAAGAAGTAATTCTAGAGGTGACCAATACGTCAAGGTCGTAATAGATACACCTAAGAAATTAAACGACGAACAAAAAGAATTGCTTAGAAAATTCGGTGAAGCTTGCGGAACTAAGGTTCATGAAAAACAGAGGAACTGGAAGAAGAAGATAGATGATCTTTTCAAAGGTTTTAAGAAATAGGTTTGTTAAAAAGTATTTTGAATAGTTTAGTTGCTATTTAAAATACTTTTTTTATTGTATAGGGAATGATATTAATTTAAATTTATTATCGATGTTTATTTTTAATAACAGTAACACTTATGTAAAAAATAAACTAAAAAAAATACATAATATTACATATAATTGTAAAATATGTTAATTCATTTTGGTTAATTATGATAGAATATATACATGAAATAAAATGTTTTGAGGGGAGATTTTATTTAATGGATTTTGATAAGAAATATATGACAATATTTAATTTTATATTAGAAATAATTGTTCATAATTGTGAAATTTTTTATGAGCAATTTGGAGAAGATTTCATAGAAAAATTTGAAATAAAATATCGTAATAAATTTAAAAATATAGTTTTAAATAAAATTAAAGAGGGAAAATTAAGTCAAGTTTTATTTAAATATTTTGAATTTGATGAAAATCAAGATAAATATGGATTATATGGTATTGATTCTGATTTAAAATGTGAACTTGATGAAATTTGTAGAGAGTTGTGTAATGAGATTGATGTAGAGACTCGTATAATTAAAGATGATATGGAAAGTTCTGAATTAGACAAATTACGAGAAGAAAAAGAGGAAGTAGAAAAATTAAATTCTGAATTAAAAATTGAAAATAAAGAATTAAATATAAATATAAATAATTTAAAAAGTGAAAAAGAACAAAATTTATTAGAAATAAAAAAGAAAAATACGTTAATTGAGAATTTGAACTTGGATTTAATTAAATATGAAGATAAAATAAAACAAATAAAAAAAACTCATAAAAATGAATATGATTTATTAAATTTAAATTTTAATGAGACTTTATTAAAATTAAAAGAAGAAAATGATGAAAAAGAAAAAAATATAAAA
>NZ_JAXEWM010000072.1:0-11788 GCF_034113885.1 Intestinibacter sp. | reverse complement strand
TAATTATATTGTCTATAAATAAAAAAGAAAAATCATCAGATTGCGCTTAGCTTTACATATTATTTTAGATATAAAAACTCCCTTTACAGTTTTGTTTAAAATTAAAACTTATAAAGGGAGCTTTCTGCATTTTAGTTTTGTGATTTGATATATATTTTAATATACACTAATAATTATATAGCATATATTATTTACCTATAAACATTTGTGTCCAATAAATTGTACCTTTAGAATCCTTAGCTATACCGACACCTAATTCAGTAAAGTTAGCGCTAAGTATATTAGCTCTGTGACCTGAAGAATTCATCCAAGAGTTCATAACCTCACTAGGAGTTTTTTGACCTTTTGCTATATTTTCTCCTGCAGCTTTATAACTTATACCAAATGACTTCATCATATCGAATGGAGAGCCATAAGTAGGCGATGTATGGTCAAAATACCCTTTATTTATCATATCTTGTGATTTTATTGTTGCCACATTTGATAACTCTTTATTTAGAGTAAGTGGTTTTAATCCATTTGATTTTCTTTCTTTGTTTACTATTTCTAATACTTCTAATTGTTCCTTTGTGAAATCTGAATTTGTAGTATCGTTTGAGTTATTGTCATTTGAATTATTGTCATCAGTTTGATCATATAAACACCTCATTTTTTTATTATTCTTAATTTGTTACTTTTTTGTAACCTTTAAGATATAAGCCCCCTTACGCCTATTAATACTAACATACTTTTTTAAGTTTTTTGTATGTAAAATTATGTAAACCTATTATAAAATCATCTCTAAACCATATTATTACTAGAATACAGCTATATTATATTTTTTTAGATATAAACAAAAAAACTCTTTAATAGATTAATTTATCACTACTAAAGAGAGTTTTTGACATTTTTGTGTATTTTCATAAATTATTATATATTCATCAACTCTTTAAAACGTTTGACCTTGCTTCTACTAACTGTAATTTCATATTTTTCATCGTTCAGTTTAAGTAAATAAGTATTATTAAACCAAGGTATTACTTCTTCTACCTTTAACAAATTAACTAAATAAGATCTATGGCATTTAAAAAAGTTATCGCTGTTTATCATTTTTTCCACATCAGATATACATTCTCTTATATGGTATTCCTCATCTTTAGTGTAAATATATGTATATCTCTCCTTTGCTTCACAGTAATAAATATCGTCAATATCCACTATATATATTTTACTGTCCTTCCATAGACTTATTTTATTAGACACTTTATTTGATACAGAATTTTTAGTTTCTTTTTTTCCTTTGTTTTCAAGCTTATTATCGCTGTTACAAGCATTTTGTAACTTATGCAACATAGATATTATTCTCTCTTCTGAATAAGGCTTTAATATATAGTCAAATATATCTAAATTAAATGCCTCTACAGCGTAATTTTCATATGCTGTTATAAAAACTATTTTTGGTTTTTTCTCAAATTTATTTATAGTCTTAGCCAATAGCATTCCATCTAATTTAGGTATATTTATATCTAAAAATATAGCATCTACATTATTTTCTTGTATAAAGCTCAATACATCTAATCCATTGTCAAATTCTCCTACTATATCTATATCTGTGTTATTTTCAACAAAATATCTCAATTCTTTTCTAGCTGGAAATTCATCTTCAACTATTATCGCCTTCATAACATCTACCCCCATACGTAAAATTCAATTAAAGTTCCTCTATCTAATTTTTTAATTTCTAACCCTTTATGATAATAAAGCTTAATCCTCAAATGCACATTGTAAAGACCTATCTTGTTTTCTGGCATATTGCCACTGTATAAGTTATCAATTATTTTTTGTTCAATACCCACTCCATTATCTTCAACACTTATTTTTACTTTTGAATCTAAATTTTTTACAGATATTTTAATTTGTCCTTCACTTTTATTATCCATAGGCAAAATTCCATGAATAATCGCATTTTCAACTAACGGCTGAATAATCAAGCTAGGTATTTTTACATCTGTTTTATCTATATCATATACGATATTTAAAGAATTTCCAAATCTAGCCTGCTCTATATCTATATACGACCTTACCTGCTCCATTTCTTTTCCTATATCTATCAAACTATCATTAAACTCCAGGTTATGTCTGAGGTAAGTCGATAAACTTATAATTAAATCTCTCGCCTTTCGAGGATCAAATCTTATAAAAGATGCTATTGTATTTAACGCATTGAATATAAAATGTGGGTTTATCTGTCTTTGAAGAGCTGACATTTCAGCCTTTTTCCTATCTTCTATATCTTTTTTATCCTTTTCTATAGTATTTACAATAGATACCATAAATCCTATTCCAAGCTGCCCTGCTATTAATGGCAAATAAATGGTATGTATAATATCTAGTGCTAGGTCTGTAGGCTTAGATAAAAAATAAATTAAAATTATAGTTATATTTTCTGAAATCATCCCCACTAAAATTCCATAAATTCCTCTAAGCTTCATAGGAATTTTCTTGTAGAACAATCCAGAAAGAATTCCCGCGCAAATACTAGATATAAAACACGGAATAGCCGTCATACTCTCAGGATACATTAAAAATCTATGCAGACCAGATATAATTCCAGCTGGAATACTTACAAAAGGTCCAAACAATATCCCACCAGATACAATAGTTATAATTCTAGTATTTAAAATTGAACCCTTGTAAACTACACCATTGTAAGTACCTAATATAGAAAGCAACGTAAATATAAAAGCTATTACAAATAAATCCTTTTTATCGTATTTTTCCTTTTCAAATATGCTCTTAAAAATTTTAAGTTTACTAATTAATAAAAATAATACCACAATTAAACTCGTTTTTTCCAACAATATCATTAAATAACTTTCTTTCATAAAAAACTCTCCTACTATACTTCTAATAATATTTATAACTATTCATTATTAAAAAAGCCTACATTCAACGATGTAGACTTTTCTAGTATATCATATATTTTAAATTATAAATTTATGGAGTCTTATTTTAATTTATGAGTTTATCTATTAATTGTATAATTTTCCTGGATTTAATATATTTTTAGGGTCAAATGCAACTTTTATACCCTTTAATAAATTTATATAAGTTTCACTTTTAGATTCTACAAAGTAAGGACTCTTAGCATATCCTACACCGTGTTCACCTGAAACTTCACCGTTTAATTCTCTAGCCTTTGCAAACATTAAATCAAATGTTTTGTCAAGTCTTTCATGCCATGTTTTATCGTCTAAATCGTCTTTATGTGGATAAACATGTAGGTTACCATCGCCAGCATGTCCGAAGCTCTTTATTCTAAGACCTACTTCATCTTGTATATCGTGTGTAAATCTAACGAATTCTGCAACCTTATCTCTTGGAACGACAACGTCACATTCATCTATTTCACTGCTAGCTTTGAAGGCTTCAAGGAAAGCCCCTCTTGCAGACCAAATTGATTCATTTCTTTCGTCTGTATCTGCTATTAATACATCGTATGCTCCACATTCTAGGCAAAGCTTAGCTACGTTTTCGTATTCTCTTTCTATTTCTTCAGTTGAGTTACCATCGAATTTTAATAGTAAGTAAGCATTTGAAGAGTTATCTGGGAATTTTTTACCTAAGAATTCTTCAGCTCCAACTATTGCTTCTCTTTCCATAAATTCTATAGCAGTTGGTATAGATTTTGATTTTATTATTTTAGGTACTGTATCTATAGCAAGTGCTAAGTCTGGGAATGGGATTAATAAACTTATTGCTTTTTTAGGTAATGGAAGTAATTTTAATATTGCTTTAGTTACTACAGCAAGTTGTCCTTCTGATCCTACTATTAAATCTTTTAATGCAAATCCAGAAGAGTTTTTAACTACTTTTCCACCTACATTTATTATTTCACCATTTGGAAGTACACATTCTAATCCTCTTACATAATCTCTTGTAACTCCGTATTTAACAGCTCTCATTCCACCTGCATTAGTGTTTATATTGCCACCTATAGCAGCACTTTTTTCACCTGGATCTGGTGGGTAGAATAAGTCATGTTCTTCTACGTATTGTGCTATAGTCATTAAAAGAACTCCTGGTTCAACTGTTACAGTTAAGTTTTCTTCATCTAATTCTAATATTTTATCCATCTTAGTTAAGCATAACATTATACCCCCGTAAAGAGCAACTGATGCTCCACAAAGTCCAGTACCTTGTCCTCTAGGTGTTACCGGTATGTTATTTTCATAAGCATATTTCATTATTTTTGAAACTTGTTCTGTAGTATGGACAAATACTAATACTTCAGGATATTTTATTTGTCCAGCTAATTCATCATGAGCATAATCTTCGCTTATGTCATCCCCTACTATTACATCTTCTTTATCTAATATGCTTAGTAAAAAATCTATATCTTTTTGATCTATCTTTTTGTACATTTTCATTTACCCCCTATTTTGCCACTTGTGCTACTTTTTCTTTAGTTTCTTTTTTTATAGCTTTTATTTTTTCTGTTAATTTAGGTATTATTTCATATATGTCTCCTATAATACCTAAGTGAGCCACGTCAAATATAGGTGCTTTATCATCTTGGTTTATAGCTATTATATAATCAGAACCCTTCATACCAGCAACAAATTGTACTGCTCCTGATACACCACAAGTTATTATTAATTTTGGTTTTACAGTTCTACCACTAAGTCCTATTTGTCTTCTTGGATCTACCCATCCACATTCTATAGTAGGTCTAGTTCCAGCTATTTGAGCTCCAAGTGCATCTGCTAAATCGTAAAGCATTTTTAAATCTTCTTCTTTTTTGAAGGCTCTAGATGCTACAACTATTACTTCAGCTTCTTCTATTCCTACTACTTTATTTTTTATTTTAGTTTCTAATACTTTTATTTTAGATTCTAATTTATCTTTTGCTACAGAGCATAAAGTAACTTTTCCTGTAGAATTTTCAACCTTTTCTGGTATATTAAATATTTTATATCTAACTGTTGCAAATTGTGGTCTACTATTTGGAGTATTTATATGAGCCATTATATTACCACCAAATGCTGGTCTTATTTGGTCTAAATCTGTGTTTTCTTGTATATCAAGTATTGTACAGTCTGCAGTAAGTCCAGTTCTAAAACGAGCTGCAAGTCTTGGGGCTAATGATCTACCTAATGTAGTACCACCAACTAATATTATAGATGGTTTATTATTATTTATATAATCTTCTAAAGCTGCTGTATAAGGTTCTATTCTAAATTTATCATATTCTTCATCATCGTATACAAATACTTCATTTACACCATAATCTAATAGAGTTTGGCATTTATCTTTTATATTGTTTCCTATGAATACACAGTTAACTGGATGATTTATTTTAGCTGCAAGTTCACGAGCTTTTCCTATTAGTTCATAAGTAACTGGATGTATTTCTCCATCGTTATGGTCTACATAAACTGTTATACCCTTCCATTCATCTTTGTTTATTTGAACTACTTCATCATCTTCGAATATAAATGCACCCTTAGGTCCTTTTTTAACGCACATTTTACACATTTTACATGCTGCATTTATTTCTATTTTTCCGTCTACTTCTTCCATCGCTTCAAATGGACATATTTTTAAGACTTCTTCTATATTATCTATTTTATCTTGATTGATTACTATCTTTGCCATTTTGTTCTCCCCCTAAAACTTAAAGTATTTTTAAATCTACTATCTTATTAAATAATGTTTCAGTAAGTTCATCAGAATTTCCATGAACTATATCTTTATCAGTATTTGGTTCTGGTGGGAAAATTCTTATTACTTGTGTTGCTGAACCATTAAGTCCGTAATGTTTTTCATCAGTGTCATCCATGTCTTTTAATGTTATCATTGGTATTTCTTTGTCTTTAGTTTCCATTTTTAATTTAAAAGATGGAAGTCTTGGTTGGAATATATCTTTTTCAACAGTTATTAAACAAGGATAACTTATTTCACATACTTCTAAAGTTGTTGGAAGATCTGTTTCAACTACTATAGATTCTTCTCCTACTTCTATTATTTTAGTTACGTTTGTAACGTGTGGTATATTTAAAAATTCTGCTATTTCTGGTCCAACTTGTGCTGTATCACCATCTGTTGTTTGTTTACCACATATTATTAAATCTGGGTTTCCTATTTTCTTTATACCTTGTGCTAGAGTATAAGCAGTTGCAAGTACATCTGCACCACCGAATTTTCTATCACTTACTATAGCACCTTCATCTACACCCATTGAAAAGCTTTCACTTATAACCTTTTTAGCTTGTGGTGGCCCCATAGTTATTGTTTTAAGTATTGCACCATTTTCTTTTTTTATTTTTAAAGCAGTTTCAAGTGCAAATAAATCATAAGGATTCATTTTTGAATCTACACCATCTCTTTTTAATACTCCTGTAACTGGATCTACTTCTACTTCTGATGTTCCAGGAACTTGTTTAACACATATTACTATTTCCATATTGTACCCCTCCATTATTTAACTATTACAGAAACTCCGTCTGGTATTACTACTACCTTAGCATCATCACCTTTTATTTCATAGGCAAGTTTTAATGCTTCATCGAAATTATAAGCGTGTTTCATATGCATATTTTTTATCATTTGTGGATCACACTCATCTGTAACCATTATTACTGTATATTTTTCTAATATTCTTGCTAATATTTGAAATTCCCATTGATCAGGAACTGTATCGCCTTTTGCTACGCTTCTTACTCTTTCTAGTATTTCACTAGGTGAAGACGCACCCGCTATATTATCATAAAAAGATTGTCCACCATGTCCATCGTTACAAGCGGCAATCATTATGATTACGCCACCTTCTTTACATGTAGCTTCTGCAGCTGTCATTCCTTTAACTGCTTGGTATATATTTTGGTCTAAAGGATATCCTCCATTTGTACTTACTGCTATATCAGCAGGTACCTTATCTATTTTTGATAATTCAGTTACAAAATCGCATCCAACTTTATGTGCTTCTTCTACATCACCTGCAAAAGATGCTATTACTTTTTTATCTTGATCTATGACAACGTTTACTATAAAAGCAAGCTTAGCTGTTTTGGCTGCATAAACCATGTCTTTATGTATAGGATTATCTGCAAGTATTCCTGTTCTAGCGTTATCACTATCTATAAATTCACTACAATGGTTGTACATTATAGTTTTTGCTGATGCTATCCCTGGCAATATACTCTTTCTACCTCCAGAAAATCCTGCGAAGAAATGAGGTTCTATAAATCCTTCAGCTATTAATAAATCAGCTTCGAAAGCTACTTTATTTAAATAGAAATCTCCTCCAGAAGGTAGGACACCTGCTTTTACCATTTGTGAATCATCAGTTGATATATGCATCACTATTTCTTCATTTTCAACTATTTCTTCACCCATTTTAAATATTAATTCTTCTTTTGTTGTAGGTCTGTGGAAACCATTAGCTATTAATATTTTTATTTTTGCATCCTTATTTACACTTCTTATTCTTCTAAGAATTATCGGCATTGTAATTTTACTTGGCACTGGTCTAGTATGGTCACTAGTTATTATTACTATGTTTTTCTTGCCAACTGCTAATTCTTCTAATTTTTTAGATCCTATTGGATTGTCCATAGAATCCTCAACTAATTGTGATTCATTTTTGTCTGGTTTAAAATCATGCGCCTTTGATGTAAGCACCTTTAGAAGATTTTTATCTTCTATATTTAAATCCATACCTGTTTTTGAATAAGGTACATGTATTGTCGCCATATTCTTTTCCTCCATATTTTTTATAATTATTCCCTTAAAATTTATAATTTTTTTATACTCTATATTATCTTTTAAACTAATTACATCAAAGCAAGTAGTCCTCCTCCAAAATATACTATAAGTCCTAATATAACTACATATCCTAGACAATATTTAACTGTTGTAGATAATATCTTACCTTCGCTGCCTATAAGTCCTGTAGCGGATGTTGCTATAGCTATACTTTGTGGAGAAATCATTTTCCCCGCTGTCGCACCAGCAGTATTTGCAGCTGCTATCCAATAAGGATCTATTGATAAAGATTTAGCTGCTTCTGTTTGTAATGCTCCAAATAATATATTGGCTGAAGTATCACTACCTGTAACAAATGTTCCTATTGCTCCTAAAAGTGGAGATATCAATGGGTAAAAGCTTCCTGTTACAGCACATAATCCAAAAGAGATTGAACCTGTCATACCGCTATGTGACATTATCTTTGATATTGCAACTATAGACATTATAGTTATAAATGAAGTTTTAAGCTGTATAACTGTTCTTTTAAATACATCTAACATATATCCTACTTTTAACTTTTGAATTAATCCAGCTATAAATGTAGCTATTATTATCATCATACCTGGAGTATTTATCCATGTAAAGCCTGTTGTTGAGCTTGGATCTCCTGTGTATATATGTATATTACTGCTTGCTTTTGCTAATAATTGATTTATACTTGGTACTAAAGGACTTGCTATAAGTATCAATGCACAAAGAAGTATATATGGTAACCATGCTAATATTCCTTCCTTTAAAGTAACCTTATCTTCTTCCTTAGTTTCCACCTTTTTCTTATCCATAAGTTTTGCCATTACTATGGTACATGCCATAGAACAAATACTTGCTACTAACGCTGGTAAATCTGCTCCTAAATATTTAGCTATAAATATTTGAGGTATAGCAAACGTTATTCCTGATACCAAAGTTATACCAAATACCCCTTTTAGAGCTTTAATACTTTTTTCAGTAAGTATTACTAATAAAAAAGGTATTAAAACTATAAATCCTGCTAATTGAATCGATGTAACATAGCTTAAATGAACTACTTCTAGTCCTGTTACTGTAGCAAGTGTTGTAACTGGAATTCCAAGTGCACCAAATGCAGTCGGAACTGTATTTGCTAATAAACATATAACTGCTGCGAATAATGGATTAAATCCCAATGAAGCCAATATACTAGCTGGTATAGCAACTGCTGTACCATATCCTGCAACCGCTTCCAAGAAACCGCCAAATCCCCACGCTAATATTAAAACTTGGATTCTCTTATCTGTTGTTATACTTGACAACATTTTCTTTATGACATCCATTGTTTTTGTCTCAACAGCTAAATTATAAGTAAATAATGCTGCCACTATTACTAAGAGTATCGGCCAAAGAGCTATTGCCATACCTTCTACGGTAGCTGTAATTCCATCTAAAAATTTCATCTTCCAAAAGATTATAGCAATAGCCAAGGTTAATATTACTGTGAAAGAACAAGTTTTATGCGCCGGCATCTTTAATAAACCTAAAGATACTATAAGCCATAAAACTGGAATCATTGCAATTCCAAATAACATGTAATCATTCATTAAATTTATCCTCCCTGTATTACTGGTCGTTCCAGTAGTGGTCTGTGGTATTACCACTTATGTTTTAATAATAGTATAAATTTTTTTTCAAATCAACAATTGTTTATTTATTAACATCATTTTAAATATAAAAATTTTTTTGAAAATAAAAAAAAATTATACCATTGGAAAATTAGAAGGATTTTTTAACTCTCTGAAGTTGTGTTTTTTTAACTACTTCACAGCATTTTCCATTACATATTCCATGTGTTCTCTCATGGCTTCTACCGCCATATCTTGATTTTTTTTGATAATAGATTCACAAATCTTTTTATGCTGAATCAGTAAGCTTTTATTTGCCTGTTCTGAATCGAATAAAATTATTTTGTATCTAGCATCTTCTATAAATTTTTCAAATAAATTAGATATAGTCGAGAATAAACTCTCAATAAGGTAATTTTTGGTCATATCAGATAGAGTATTGTGAAATTTTTTATCTAGTTCCACCAAAATTTCATATCTATTTTCGCCAAAAGTTTCTTGTTCCATTTCTTCTACAACGCTTAAAAGCTCTCTACAATCCATATCAGTCGCTCTTATAGCTGATAATCTAGCACATTCTATCTCTAAAATACTTCTAAGCTCATATATATCGCTGAAGCTACCGTTGTTTAATTTAAACATCATAGATAGAGGTTGCAATAAAGACTTTTCTATATTAGAGCATATGAAGTTTCCTTCACCTTGTCTACTTTCTATTACTCCCATTGTTTCAAGCACTCTAAGAGCTTCTCTTATAGAAGTTCTACTGACACCCATCTTTTCTGATAGCTCTCTTTCTGATGGAAGCTTATCTCCTTTTTTAAAAAGACCTTCCATTATGTTATTTTGAATTTGTTCTATTACTTGTTCGTAAACTTTTTTATTTGAAATATTATTAAACATTTTTCTTATCCTCTCTATTCTTATATTATTATTATAGTTTTTTTTAAATAATATAGCAAATAATATTTTTATATATAAATATAATTTTATTTTATATTTAGGATTTTATTTTAATCATATTTTTTTACTATTAAAAATATAATAAATTATAATATTAAAAGCAAGGTGAAAATATGAAATTAAAAAAAATAATAATTTTTTTTGCGCCTAAATTAATAGTATGCTTTATTATTTTAGGAATAATACTCGCGCCTAAAACAGCAATAAAAGCCGCAAAAGAGGGAATCTCTATTTGGATAAATATCCTAATGCCGTCTCTTCTACCATTTGTTATAGGAGCTAATTTGATAACTTCATTAAAAATTGTGGACATTCTCGGAATAGTAATTAATCCTCTAACTCAAAAAATTTTTAATGTAAGCGGTAAATCTGGACTTATTTTTGCTATATCCATGGTATCTGGATATCCTGTTGGCTCAAAATTTGCAAGTGACTTCAGATTAGAAAACAAAATCTCAAAATACGAGGGACAGCGATTAGTATCCTTCTGCTCTACTTCTGGTCCACTATTTATTATCGGAAGCGTAGGTACTGGCATGCTTAAAAATCCAAAAATCGGCTATTTAATGCTTCTTTGCCACTATTTAGCTGCATTATCAGTCGGAATACTCTTTAGAAATTACGGCAAAGAAAAAAAATCACCCTCTAACAACAGTATTTTAAGCGATATCAACAAGATAATATACAGCAGCTCAAAATCAGAGGATTTTTTTGTTTCTTTTGGAAAAGCAGTCGTAAACGGAGTAAATACACTTCTTACAATAGGTGGCTTTGTAATTATGTTTTCTGTCTTTTTTGAAATACTTTATCATTTTAAAATAATCGATTTTATATCTTACTTTTTATGTATTTTTTTAACACCGTTTAAAATTACACCTGACATAATAGGTGCATTTATAAGTGGGCTATTTGAGATGACTATAGGATGTAATAATTTAAGCCAAATAAACAATATCTCCTATACACTTTTAATTCCGCTTTGCAGTTTTTTAATAGCATTTAGTGGATTATCTATCCTAGCTCAATGCTCTAGCTTCATAGGAAAAACCGATATGAAGGTGAGCTTGTACATATTTTCAAAGTTTTTACATGGACTTTTTGCAGGTATTTTTACTTATGTATTTTTACAATTTCACAAAACGTGTTCAGTATCTAATATTTTTATAGATAAAAATACCAATTATACCTATTACGATTTTTATATCGATCACTTCACTCCTATATTGATAATAATTATTATAATTTATTTATTTACCTATCTAAGAGAGTTATCGTCTTAAATCATAGAGACCTATGAAAAAATTATTGAATATACTTCATAGGTCTCTATTTTTATAATAAATACTATCTTATTTTTTCTCAAATTTTATTCTATTTATAAAGAATATAGATAAAATAGAAAATATCAATATAAATAATATTAAAATTCCCCATAACTGAATTACATGACCTGATGTATA
>NZ_JAXEWM010000071.1:0-15040 GCF_034113885.1 Intestinibacter sp. | reverse complement strand
ACAGGTACAGGAAAGACTGCGGCATTTAGTATACCTATACTTGAGAAGGTAGATCCAAATAATAAACATCTACAAGCCATAGTATTATGCCCAACTAGAGAGCTTGCTATACAAGTTTCTAAGGAAATAAGAAAGCTTGGTAAGTTTAAGAGCGGAATTAAAACATTACCAGTTTACGGTGGACAACCAATAGACAGACAAATAAAAGCATTAAAGAGTGGAGTACAAGTAGTAATAGGAACTCCAGGACGTGTAATAGATCATATAAATAGAAAAACTTTAAAATTAAACGATGTAAAAATGGTAGTGCTTGATGAAGCGGACGAAATGTTAGATATGGGATTTAGGGAAGATATAGAGTTAATTTTAAATCAAACTCCAATCGAAAGACAAACTACTTTCTTCTCAGCTACAATGCCAAAGGAAATACTAGAATTAACTAAATTGTATCAACATGACCCAGAGTTAATTAGAGTAGTAAGAAAAGAGCTTACAGTTCCAAATATAAAACAATACTATATCGAAACAAGAAGAGCTAACAAGCTAGAAGTTTTATGCAGATTGATAGATGTTTATAATCCAAAGCTATCTGTAGTATTCTGTAACACTAAGAGAGGTTCAGATGAGCTAGTAAGTGAGCTTCAAGCAAGAGGATATTTTGCAGATGCGCTACACGGCGACCTTAAACAAACTCAAAGAGATATAGTGATGGATAAGTTTAGACAAGGTACTATTGATATATTAGTCGCTACAGATGTTGCAGCTAGAGGTATAGATGTTGATGATGTAGATATGGTATTTAACTACGATCTACCACAAGACGAAGAATACTATGTTCACAGAATCGGTAGAACAGGACGTGCTGGTAGAGAAGGTGTATCTTTCAGCTTCGTATATGGAAAAGAAATGAGAAAAATGAGAGATATAGAAAGATATACTAAATCTAAATTAGTAAAACACAGTATACCAACTATAGCAGATGTAGAAGAAAAGAAGGTCGCTGCATTCTTCAACCAAGTTAAAGACGTTTTAAAAGAAAGCAATTTAGCAAAACAAATTAACTGGGTAGAAGATTTATGTGAAGAAGAACAATTATCAACTTTAGAAGTAGCTGCTGCATTAGTTAAGTTATCTATGGGTGAAGAGTTAAAAGAAGAAATAATAGAGGAACCATCTAGAAGAGAAGCTAGAAAATCTAAAAAATCTAAAAAAGGTTCAACTGGCGCTGAACGTGGGATGGTTAGACTATTCATAAATGTTGGTAGAAACCAAAGAGTACAAGCTAAGGACATAGTTGGAGCTATAGCTGGAGAGGCTGGAATATCTGGCAAACTAGTCGGAACTATAGATATATACGATAAATACACATTTGTCGAAGTGCCTAAAGCAAATGCTAAAAAAGTTCTAGAAAAATTAAAAAATGTAAAAATAAAAGGAAATAGAATTAATATAGAAAAAGCAAATAAAAGAAATAAATAGATAATATAAATAAAGCCACTTAAAAAAATTGTTAGTTTTTATTCAATTAAAATTTAAGTGGCTTTTATATGTTTGTTTATTGTTAATTATGTGATATACTATGATTAGTAAGTATTACTTTTGCATAATTAGATTTCTAATTTTATGTATTATCATATTATGATGTATGGACCATTAAGTGCAGGTATAGCTTATGCAATAGGTGATATTTTAGGAATGATGATATTCCCAAGTGGTTCTTTTTTCCCAGGCTTTACACTTACAGCATTCTTAACAGGTGTAGCTTATGGCTTAGTTTTATATAAAAAACCTAAAACTTGGGGAAGAATAATATTAGCAGTATGTATAGTCTGTTTAGGAATAAATTTATGCTTAGATACAGTATGGCTTCATATTTTAATGGGTCAAGGATATCTTGCATTATTACCAACTCGTATACTAAAAGTTGCAGTTATGATACCAATACAAACTATACTTATAGGAATAGTTTGGAAGAAGATAGTTATAAAGATTGCTAAACCATCTGAAATAATAGCTTAACGATTGAAATAGAAGATTTAGTGGGATTTTATAATATTGAAATAAAAAAAGTTTATATGGGGTAGCATATAATTACGTAGCAGAAGTAGTCACTGCGAATTTAGAATAGGGTAAATTTGACTACAAAAATTCATACCAATACCAATAGCTAGTGATGGAAGTAAATAATCCATTATAGTAATTAAGTAACTAAAGGATAATATACAGTGCTTGTAAGTTTTTACAGGCACTTTTTATTTAAAGGAAGGGTGAATATTATGAAAATAGTTAAGCAGGCATGTACTCTAGATTGTCCAGATGCATGTAAATTTAACATATACGTTGAAAACGATAAAATTGTGAAAATAGAAGGAGAGAAGGAGCATCCTTATACTAAAGGGTTTATATGTAGTAAAGGGAGAGCTCACTTAGATAGAATTTATCATAAGGACAGAATTTATCAACCGATGCTAAAGGTAAATAGTCAGTGGAAGGAGATTTTGTTTGAGGAGGCTGTGGATATCATGGCAGAAAGGCTGAGCTATTACCGAGATAATTATTCACCTAAAAGTGTGATTAACTATGAACAGTACGGAAATGGAAGTCTATTGAAATCTATAAATAATATATTTTTTAATTTCTATGGTGGTTCTAGTATTCCAAAGGGAGGACCTTGCTGGAATGCGGGCATGAAGGCTACAAGATATGATTTTGGTAGGGCTTTGAGTAATTCTTTGGAGGATTTGTATAACAGCAAGAGCATAATTTTATGGGGAAAAAATCCTGCCAATACATCTATACATACATATCAGGTTTTGAAAAAAGCCAAAAAATTGGGGATAAAAATAATTGTAATTGATCCTTTATACACAGATACGGCTAAGATAGCAGATGAATTTATTCAGATAAATCCATCTAGTGATGGTGCACTTGCTATGGCGATGGCTAAAATAATTGTTCAAAATAATTGGCATGATTTGGATTATATTCAAAAATATACGTTTGGGTTTGAGCACTATATGGCGTATTTGGACAGACTTGATTTGGACTTTTTAGTTTCTGAATGTAATACTAATATAGAAACTGTCGAAAAAATAACTCGTATTTACTGCGAAAAATACTCTACAATATTAATTGGACATGGACTTCAAAGATACAAAAACGGCGGAAATACTATAAGAGCTATAAATGCACTTGCGGCTATAACTGGTCAAATAGGATTTTCTGGAGGCGGTGTTAACTATGCAAATAGTATTTATCCTCCAGTTTTAGATACTGATCCTTATAATAGCTATAGATATGCTGATAATAGGGAATTTTATGTTAGTCATATAAGTGACTTTATTGAAGCGCCAGAAAAATATTCTGTAGGAGATAAAGATAGTACTCCTATAAAGGCTATTGTAGTGACTACAAGTAATTTATTGAATCAATTACCTAATTTAAATAGATTGGAGGAGGCTTTTTCAAAAATTGAATTTAAGGTTTGCTTTGATTTATTTATGACGGATACTGCTGAGATGTGTGATTTATTTATACCTACGAGTACGACGCTCGAAAGTGAGGATTTGATTTTTTCATCTATGTGTAATCCATATCTGACTTACAATGAATGTGCAGTTGAGCCTAGACACAAGCTAATGGACGAATATTATTTCTTTATGGAAGTTGCTAGAAAAATGAATATAGAGAATTATCCATTTGTAACAAAACAGGAATATTTAAGCAAGGTAATAAAACCTCTTGATAAATATTATAAGGATATAGATTTGGAATTTGTTAAGAACAATTATGTAAATATGCAGCAAGATGTAGCATGGAAAGATAAAAAATTTGAAACTGTAACGAAGAAATATGAATTTTATAGCTTGGAGGCTTTGCACGATGGCGTTATTCCGATACCTGTTTATGATGCTAGAGACAACAAAGATATTTCTAAAAAATTTAGATTATTGACTATGCATCATAAGAATACAATATCGAGTGCTCATTTTATGGATGAAAAGGATATTTGTAATATTTACATCAACGATAAAGATGCTCAAGATATTAAAGTTCAGGAAAATGATATAGTTAGAGTAAAATCCCGCAATGGACAAATAAATGCACGTGTTAGTATCGATAAAACGATGTTATCCGGCGTAGTAAATATATACCAAGGCTGGTGGAAGAAGCATGGAAATCCAAACTATTTAATAGATAGTGGAATATCAGATTTTGGTGGACAGGTAGCTTATTACGATACGTTTGTAGAGATAGAAAAGGTTTTATAGAATTTTATGATTAGGTATAAATGAGTTTGAAATAAATTTATTTATACCTTGTTTTTTTATGTATATAAATACAAAAATAGGAAATAATCATAATAGTATTTTTTAGTTTTTAATTATAGCTTCCATAGACAGAATTAAACAAAACTAGCTAAATTTCATTGAAGGAATCAATTTGTAAAAAATAGAATTGATTATCAGTAAACTTCAAATGGGAGGGATGCAAAGTGATTAAATGTTATTTAGATGATAAGACATTATTAGTTCAGTTTACAACGACAGAGCTAGATCATCATGTATCTACTTATGTAAGAGAGAATGTAGATGAAATTATAATGAGGAAAAATATAAAAAATATTATATTTGATTTTCAAAACATAAGATTTATGGATTCTTCGGGAATAGGAGTTATTATAGGTCGATACAAGAAAATTGCCAATGGACATGGAAAGGTATCTGTAATAAATATGAATCCAAGAGTAGAGAAGGTTTTTAATTTATCGGGAATGGGAAAAATAATAAATGTATGTAAGTCATATGAAGATGCGATAAATTCTTAATAAGGGGGAACTGCATTATGAGTAATATTATGGAAGTAAAGTTTTCTGCAAAATCAGAGAATGAGAGCCTTGCAAGAGTAATAGTTGCATCTTTTGCAGCTAAATTAGATCCGACTATAGATGAATTATCCGACATAAAGACTGCTGTATCTGAGGCCGTAACTAACGCGATTATTCATGGATATGAAGAGGATGAGAGTCAATTTGTGTATTTAAGATGCGAGTTGATTGAAAATACTATAAAGATAGTTATTGAAGATTACGGTAAAGGAATTGAAGATGTAGAAGAAGCTAGACAGCCTATGTTCACATCTAAGCCAGAGCTAGAGCGATCTGGTATGGGATTTTCATTTATGGAGAGCTTTATGGATGATGTGCAAGTAGCATCGATAGTAGGAGAGGGAACTAAAGTTATAATGACAAAAACAATAGAAATACCTAAATAAATTCTAATATAGAATAGAGGTTTGATTTATGGGGATAACTGCTAAAAAGGAAGAAAAAAAGCATTTACTTAGCCATGAGGAGACTTTAGAATTAATTCAAAAGGCTCAAAAAGGAGATGAAGACGCTAAGGAATTGCTTATATCTAGCAACCTCGGGTTAGTCAGAAGTGTAGTTGGCAAATTTGCCAATATAGGCTATGAGAGAGAGGACTTGTTTCAGTTAGGATCTATAGGTTTGATTAAAGCTATATATAAATTTGATCTTAGTTACAATGTAAAATTTTCTACATATGCTGTACCTATGATATTAGGAGAAATAAAACGATATTTAAGAGATGACGGTATGGTAAAGGTATCTAGGTCACTTAAACAGCTTGCAATTAAAATTAAGGTGCAAGGAGAAGAATTGAGCAAAAAATTAGGTAGAGATCCCACTATAGAAGAAATAGCAGAAGAATTAAACGTCGAAAAAGAAGATGTAGTAATGGCTATAGAGTCTAATTTTTCAGTAGAATATTTACAAGGAGTTATACATGAAGAGGAAGGCTCACCTATATGCCTTATAGACAAAATAGCTATGAAAGGAGAGGATGAACAGGATAAGGTAGTAGACAATATACTTCTCAAGGAGGTATTAGGTAAATTAGAAAAAAGAGAACGACAAATTATTATGCTCAGATACTTTGAGGATAAAACGCAAAGCGAGATAGGAAAATTGCTAAATATATCTCAAGTCCAGGTATCTAGAATTGAAAAAAAGGTTTTACATAAATTAAAATCCTACATTACAATGTAGGATTTTTTGATTATATGTGAATTTTTTTTTGTTTTTTTCAAACAATAATACAGAGAAATCGATAATATTCATGGATTATTAAGAAAGGAATTGATTTTATGTCAGAACAGAAAAATTCAAACCAAAATGAAAAAAAATACAAGGATTATGTAGATGAGATAAGTCCAAAGCCCACTTATGTTAAGAATTATATACTTGCTTTTATTGTAGGAGGAATTATATGTATGATAGGTCAAGGTATTAACGATGCCTATATGAATATCGGTGGACTTAATAAACAAGATGCTGCTAGCTATACATCGATTACACTGATTTTCATAGGAGCATTTTTGACTGGGCTAGGAGTGTATGATTTGCTTGGAAAGAGGGCAGGCGCTGGTTCTATTATTCCTATAACTGGATTTGCAAATTCTATAGTATCTCCAGCCATGGAGTATAAGCGAGAAGGCTATGTTTTAGGAGTCGGTGCAAATTTATTCAAAATTGCTGGACCTGTTTTAGTTTATGGAGTAGGATCTTCCATTTTGTTTGGATTTATATACTACATATTTAAAGTAGGATTTTAGAGATAAACATTGTAAAAGGAGAAATAGCAAATGAGAAATAAACGTATAGGCAAACGAACTATGAAAATGGAAAGCACTCCAACTATTATTTCTACTGCATCTGTGGTAGGTCCTAAGGAGGGTCAGGGTCCGCTTAAGGATGAGTTTGACGTAATTTTACCTGATGATTTATATGGAGAGAAGACATGGGAATTAGCTGAGAGCAAGATGATTCAAACGGCTATGGAGCTCGCTGTACAAAAGGCTGAGAAGAAATTAAGCGATGTAGAAATTTTATTTGGTGGTGACTTGATAAATCAGATATTCCCTGCTTCATTTGCAGCTAGAGAACTAGCTATTCCTTTTTGTGGGATCTATGGAGCTTGCTCTACTATGGCGCTTGGCATGTGTTTGAGTTCTATAGTAGTGGATGGAGGATTTGCGGATTATGCTTTATGTGGGACATCTAGTCATTACTGTACTGCAGAGAGACAGTTTAGATTCCCTCTAGAACTAGGTAACCAAAAGCCTATGACAGCACAATGGACAGTTACAGGAGCAGGTAGTGTATTTATATCGAGCAGTGGTAATGGTCCTAAGATAAAATACATTACAATAGGAAAAGTAGTCGACAAGGGTATAGAAGACGGCAATAACATGGGTGCAGCTATGGCTCCTGCAGCTGTAGATACTATATACTCTTATTTTGAGGATACTAAGGACGACCCGAATTCATTTGATGTTATTGCAACTGGAGATTTAGGAAGTCTAGGCAAAAAAATTACAGAGGACTTATTGAGACAAAGAGGAATTGATATATCGGATGTTTATACAGATTGTGGCTTGGAAATTTTCGATTTAAAGGAGCAAGATGTACATTGTGGTGGCAGCGGATGTGGATGCTCTGCGACAGTATTTTCATCATATATTTATCCTAAATTACTGAGCAAACAATTTAAAAAGGTTATGCTAGTTTCAACGGGAGCACTGTTATCTCCTACAAGTACTTTGCAAAAACAAACTATACCATGTATTGCTCATGCTGTAGTGATTGAGAATCAATAAAATACAATTATTTAATAAAGTTATAGGATGTGATGTCGATGATTATGGATTATTTTAGAGTTTTTATTGTCGGAGGAGCTATATGCTTGATTGCACAGGTGTTGATGGATTATTTTAAGCTTCAAACTCCATATGTTATGGTAAGCTATGTTACTGCTGGAGTAATACTTACATTTTTAGGTATTTATCAAAAGATAGTAGATTTTGGAGCGGCAGGAGCTACAGTTCCTATTATAGGATTTGGATATTCTCTAGCAAAAGGAGTCATGGATGGGATAAAAACAGATGGATTTTTAGGAGTTTTAACTGGTGGAACAATAGCAACTGCTGGAGGGATTGCAGCAGCTATATTTTTCGGATATGTAATGTCAGTTATATTTAATCCAAAGGCAAAACCTTGATATAAGTCTTAATTTAAAAATAAATTGCAATAAAAAATGCCATGGAATTTAATTTAATCCATGGCATTTTGATTTTTCATATAATATTAAGGTGTAGTTGGCGTATCTGGTGTAGTTGGATTATCAGTAGTGCCGCCACCAGTTTCACCAGGGTTAGTAGTGCCACCACCAGTTTCGCCAGTACCAGGATCAGTAGTTCCACCAGTACCATTGTCAGTACCGCCACCAGTTTCGTCAGTACCATCATCAGTAGGTGGAGTGTCACCGTCACCAGCAGGAGTTTCATTAGGTGTTTGTTGAGTACCTGTATTGCTATTATTTTGTACAGGAACTTGGTAGCTACTTGTTCTAGTTGGAGAAGTTCCCTTTACAAATGCAGCTTTAGAGCCGTAAGTAGATATTCCACCATCTGTTAAATTGATTTTATAGAAGTTTATTCCATCTGGAGCTTCAAAATCAACTACTTCTAGATTTTCATGTATAGGTCTCATAACATTAGCCCATAATGAAGCTGCTATAGCACTAGATTCCTCAACAGAACGCATTTTTATTACATTTCCATCGGCATCCTTTCGTCCTGGATCATCGCCTATATAAGTAGCACCAACGTAATATGGAGTATATCCGACAAACCATACACAGTATTTGTTATTAGTAGTACCAGTTTTACCAGCTACAGGCATACTTCCTATAGATGCATTAGAACCAGTACCTTCTGTAACTACTGCTTTAAGCATATCTGTCATTACATAAGCCACTTCTTCATCGACAACTCTGTGTTCTTCAGGATTAGCTTTTACAATTAATTCACCACTATAAGTACTAACTGTAGTGAATACAGTAGGTTCTATATAGACACCACCATTAGCTAAAGCTGCATATGCTGCTGTCATTTCAAGCGGAGAAATACCATAAGCCATACCTCCTAATGTTAAAGAAGGGAATGTTCTATCAGTAGTAGAAGAATTATTTGTCTTACTATCTACAACAGAAGTTATACCAAAATTCTTAAGGTAATCTATCATTACATCTATACATTCATTGTAATCATCACCCAAGCTTTCAGCTACTTTTACGGCAACTGTATTAGAAGATTTAGCCATACCTAGACGTAAACTCATATTTCCAGCACCAGCAGTAGTTGTAGATGGATTCCATTTTTGGTTTTGAGTAAATTTATATCCACCTCTAGCATCACTAAATACTGATGATTGTGTCATTTCTAATGTATCTATAGCAGGTGTATAGATAGAAAGTGGTTTAATTGCAGAACCTGGTTGAGAAGGACTTGTTGCTCTATTTAAAGTTCTCTTACCTTTTACATTTCTACCACCGATTAGAGATTTAATTTGACCAGTATGATGGTCCATTATAACCATGGCAGATTGTGGCTGCATTATACCATTAGAATCAAGGCCAGAATTCACAGGGAAGTTAGAGCTATTATTGTATTGTGATTCAAGTTCAGCTTGCATATTGGAATCTATAGTAGTTTGAATTTGTAAACCACCATTGTAATATAAATTATTAGCTTCTTCTTGAGTATATCCTTGATCTTTTAATGCTTCTATAACTTCTTCATATACATAATCTTCAACTGTAGAAACTATAGTTTCGATAGATTTAGGTATTTCTATTTTAACATTTGCTACATCGGCATATGCTTGGTCGTATTCGCTTTGAGATATATACTCATTCTCTAGCATTTTATTAAGTACTGTTCTAGCTCTACCAACAGCATTTTCATTTAGTACAGCTTTTCTAACTACCATAGTACCTTTCTTTAATTGGCTATATGTATCGTAGTCAGTGATTAAGCCCCAAGAATATAATTTATCTATCATATTTAATTCTACTTGAGTAGGATCATCAAATCCATCGTTTGCAGTATGAGAATAAAATAATAATTTGTTTTCTAAATCGGATCTTTGTTCAGAACCATCTAACTTAACTTTAGTATAAGGTGCATATCTTGATGGGTTATTTGTTGCACCAACTAACATAGCTGCTTCAGGTAATGTAAGCTTTTCTGCTGCTTTATTGAAATAACCTTGTGAAGCGGCTTCAATTCCATAAAAACTATTACCTACATACATGTTGTTTAAGTATGTAAGCAAGATATCGTCTTTGCTTACAGTTTTACTCATTTCGTAAGCGTAGTAAATATCCTTTATTTTACGAGTTAGAGTTTGATCTTGAGAGGTTAAAAGTAATTTTGAGACCTGCATAGGTATTGTACTACCACCTTGCTTTTTACCAAGGACGGTTTTTACAACAGATCTAAATAGACCTTTTATATCGACACCATTATGTTCATAAAATCTGGCATCCTCAATCGATATAAGGGCTTCTTTAACAGTTTTATTATTTAACTTCTTAAGAGGTTCCTTTTTATCCCCTGTTTCAGCTTCAGCTAAAGTACTACCATCTGCGTATTTTAACACAGTTTTGCTGTAAGTTTTTTGATCAAGTACGCTTTTAGTAACTACTTGAGTATCTCTTAGAGATGAGAAAACTAGCGCTGAACCAACAGCAACACCTACTACTAGCATAAATAAAATTAGTACACCAAAAATTTTAATTTTGCTTCTTTTTCTATGTTTTTTAGGTTTTGATGAAACTTTTTTATAATCGTTTTTCGGTGTATTTTTAGTTACATCAGCTTTAGAAGAAGTAACTTTTCTTCTTCTAATTTTATTTTTATCGTCATTATCTCTGCTCATTATATACCTCCTTACTTAATGCATTATTATAACATATTTTAAGTGCTTTTTATAGTTAATAAAAATTTGTAAGAAATATGTTAAGAATACCTCCCCTTATTATATAATTATATCCTTAAAATACCAAATTCAACAAGGATAATAAAATAATCTCTGAAATATACAGAGATTATTTTTAGCTATTTTCGCTATAACATCCATTTTATATAAACACCGTATCCCATTTCAGGATTATTTTCTAAGGCATGAGATATAGCTCCTATTATTTTATTATTTTGGACAATTGGCGTACCACTCATACCTTGTACAATTCCTCCAGTTTCCTTTAATAGATTTTTATCAGTAATTTTTATTTTAAATGTTTTTGGTGCTGGAGAATGCTGGTTTTCAATTTTTAATATTTCAATGTCGTATTTGACACATTTATTTTGTGTGTTTTGCAGTATTATCTGAGCTTTTCCTAGCTTTACTTCATCTAAATCAGCGACTTTATATTTGTGTTCATGTGAGAAATCGATATTTTTAGTGAAGCCTTTTATACCGTATTGCGTGTTTTTATTAAAATCACCGATAATATAATTTTTATTCGCACTTATACATCCCACACTTCCTCGAGACGATTTTTCTATGTCTAGATTTGTGGTTGTAGATATTATGCCATGTTTAATCGGTATTTGCTTTGAATTACCTATGTTTATAGAGTGACCTACAGCTCCAAATTCGTTGTTTTCAGGATTTATATATGTTAAAGTCGCAAACCCTGAAATTGCGTTATTGAAGTTAATTTTTTTCAATGCTTCCTTGTTGCAAATTACATTTTTTATTTGATTTCCTCTTTTGATTTTAATTTTAAAATTATCACTAGATGAAGAAAAAAACACATCTGATAGTTCATAGAAATCTTTTATTGGAACTTCTTGTGCTTCTAGGATTAAATCGCCACTTTTTAATGGACAACCTTTAATTTCATTTCTTACAATTAAATTTTCTAGCTCTCCATCTATTTGTATTATTTTTCCAATTGGTATTAAATATTTTTCATTATTTTTTTCTATAGAATATGCATAATTTACACTATTCATGAAAAAATATAGTAAAAAGGTAGTACAAATTAAAAATAAATTTTTGTAGTTAAACCATTTTGTTTTCAAACTCGTAAACACCTTCTTTCTTTAGTTTTGTTGGTGCTTTAATATTATATTTTGCAAAAGTTATTTTTTAATGCCTGGAAATCAACTTCAAGGCAACCGTAGATTTCATAAATAAACAGAGCATAAATATAAGTTATTGAAATAAACTAAAACAAAAATAAAAAGAAATAAAATTTTAAATATCTTTGATTTTATTTCTTTTTAATCTTTCTTTTAACTATTTTTTTTGAACATCTTTTTCGTTTTTGCGAGTCTGATTTGTTATCAGGTGATGTGACTGCGACATCTGGCACAGGAGGGACGAATACCTCTTCTTCTTCAGTATTGCAGTTTTGAACTGTTGCAATCAATGCAAGTTCGTCTGATAAAACAGCGAAAAACGTAGAGAGTATATTTAAATCGGTTTGTGATAATTCTTCTCCCAAGGCAATTGCTAGAGTAGAAGCTAGAACTATGTAATCAGTAGATGAGAAGTAGCATAATTTTGATTGTGTTTGCTCATTTTTATTATTGCTTTGACAATTTGTATTGTCGGTTTGAGATTGCTGGTTATTTTCTACATTGCAATTTCTTCTTTTATTTTTCAAGAGTTATCACCTCTATAAATATATATGAAAAATAAAATAGTTAGATGAAAATTAAAATATCGAGGAGAGTAAAATGAAAAAATATAAATTTTTAATTGCCATTATATTTATAGCTGGAATTATAGTTATTACAAAATCGAACCAAGCTAAAGATTTAGCCCAATTTGTTTCAAATTTAAATATAGTGACTACAAATCAAAATGAAAAATACACTATATGCATAGACCCAGGTCACCAATTAAAAGGCGATTCAAATACAGAGCAAATAGCACCAGATTCGGGCTCGTATAAAATCAGGGTATCGTCTGGAACATCAGGAGTAGCCACTAAAAAACCAGAATACGAATTAAATTTAGAGGCATCTTTAAAGCTAAAGCATATATTAGAAAGTAGAGGATATAAAGTTTTGATGACTAGGGAGAGTCATGATGTGAATATCAGCAACAAGGAGAGAGCAATATTTGCCAATCAAAATAACGCCGATATGGTGGTTAGAATTCATGCAGATGGTTCTAATGATTCAGGAATTACAGGGGCTTGTATTTTGATACCTTCGAAAGACGGTCAGTACACTTCATCGATTTTCGATGATAGCTCTGAATGTGCCAAATATGTAAATCAAAATATGCAAAATAAAGGATTTAAAGTAAATGGAATATTTGAGAGAAGTGACTTGACGGGGTTTAACTGGTCTAAGGTTCCTGTTGTTTTAGTAGAAATGGGATTTATGAGCAATTACACCGAAGATCAAAACATGGCTAGTCCACAATACCAAGAAAAAATGATGAAATGTATTGCAGATGGACTAGATCAATATTTCAAAAATAAAAAATAAGGTGATATCATGACAAAAATATTGGGGAAAAGTAATAGAACTTTAGAGAAAACATTTAATATTATAGGACCGATTAAAAATAAATTTTCAAAGCCAGATTGCAGGGTTCATGTATTTATACAAGAAAATGCTATGAATAGTCTATGGTTTAATGAATATTATGAGGTCTATAAATTTTTTGATAAATATAGAGAAATAATAAATCGAGGAATAATATGGGCAGATCAAGACTTAAAGTCATATTGCCATTTTTTTAATGCAGAGACTGATAAGGGGCTTCCAGGTATGGAGGACAATGCACTTACCTTAGCTAAAAAATACTACAAATACTCGATAGCTTATTTTAATGAAAATAATATAGAGCAAGCTATGTTCTATTTAGGAGCAGTTTGTCACTTGATACAAGATGTAAATGTGCCACAGCATGCAATGGGATACCTTCTAAACAACCATATGCAGTTTGAGGGATATGTAAAACAAAACTACTTAAAGATAAATAGATTTAAAACATGCGATGAGCCGATTTTTTTCGATGATATAGAGAGCTATATAAAGTACAATTCTTTAACCGCTATTAAGACTGATCACATGTATAAAAATATAAGAAACTTGAACATAAAATTTTATTTAATCGCGGAAAAATCCTTGAAACTTTCGCAAAGAACGACAGCTGGGTTTATGATTTTGTATTTTAAAAATACATATATGCAAAACTTCAAAAATCAAATATAATAGTATAGATGTGAACAAATAAAATTTTATGAGAGGTGGATAGATGCTAGTAGTAGAAAATGTTAGTCATGGTTTCGGAGCGAGAACAATACTAGAAAATGTCTCTTTTAGACTTAAAAAGGGAGAGCATATAGCACTTGTAGGTGCCAACGGAGAAGGAAAATCTAGTTTCTTAAATATAATAACAAAAAAATTAATGCCAGATGCAGGTAATATAAAATGGTCATCAAGAGCGACAGTAGGATATTTAGATCAACATGCAGTTTTACAAAAAGGTATGACTATAAAGGATGTATTGAGAGATGCCTTTAAGCATATGTTTGATTTAGAACAAGAAATGCTAAAGATGTACGATCAAATGGGTGATGCCGATGAGGATCAAATGAGCAAGCTTCTTGAAGAAACTGCAGAGATACAAACAATACTTGAAAACAGCGGATTTTATATTATAGATGCCAAAATCCAAGAGGTAGCAAATGGTTTAGGATTAGGAGAAATAGGGCTTGATAGAGATGTAACTGATTTAAGTGGTGGTCAAAGAACAAAGGTACTTCTTACTAAATTATTATTAGAAAGTCCAACAATACTAATACTTGACGAACCTACAAACTACTTAGACGAGGAGCATATAGTATGGCTTACAAGATATTTACAAGAATACGAAAACAGCTTTATTCTTGTATCACATGATGTTGATTTTATAAACAATACATGTAACGTAATCTACCATATAGAAAATGCTACTCTTACAAGATACAAAGGAAATTACGACGAATTTGTAAGACTTAGAGATATCAAGAAGAGACAAGAAGAAAGTGCTTACGAAAAACAAGTTGAAGAGAGAAAGAAGCTTGAAGATTTCGTCGCTAGAAATAAAGCTAGAGTTGCGACTAGAGGTATGGCAAATTCAAGACAAAAAATACTTGATAAG
>NZ_JAXEWM010000070.1:0-2227 GCF_034113885.1 Intestinibacter sp. | reverse complement strand
GAAGAAGAAGCTGCTAATAAAGTAGCACAGGAATTAGCATATACAGAAGCAGATAATGGACTATCATTCGATAAAGTGGTTAAAGCTTCGGGTTATAGTTATGTACAATGGTCAGGTAGGTATAATAATAATGGTGATTTTAAAATAGTTGCTTGCTGTAAGAAAAATAAATATGCACCATACGATGAAACTTTAGAATTCCATTTTGTATATAGCCCTCTTACAGATGATCTGGAATTAGATTATATAGACGATAATGGCGATGATACTACTTATAGTAAAGAAAAATCTGAGCAAATATTTGATGAGTTAATTGATAAGGCACTAAACAATGAAAAATAAAATGATAAATTTTTTTGTGGTTATTAAATTATAGTATAGTTGGGGTGAATTTATATGTTTGATTTTAAATATCCAAGTGATTATGTTATGGCAGTATTATTGGCGCTATGCATTGTAAGCTTAATAGTAATGATAATATCTGGTGTTATAATAAAGGGAAAACAGAAGCGAGATGAAAATATAAGTAAAGGATTGGCGAAATTTTTAACGGCTTCTTTAATTATTTTATTTATCTCTATAGTATATATGTTTATTTTTTATACTATTGCTGACAAAGAGTATACTAGGGGTATACTAATTATTATTTTATGTTCTGCAGCAGTATTCTCTATAATATGTAAAGTTAAGCCAAAATTGGCAACATCAAAAAAAATACTTATATTTATATTGACTTTTGTTTTATTTCTAGCTCCATTAGGAATTTTACATTGGGATGGTATAGTCAAAGAGAAACTAGATAAACAAGAAATAGAAGTTGCTGATAAAATAGCACAAGAAGTATCAAATACAGAAATAGATAATGGGTTATCATTAGATAAAGTGGTTAAAGCTTCAGGCTATAGTTATGTAGAATGGTCAGCATTTTCTAGTGGCTATGATGATAGATTTTATATAACTGCTTACTGTAAAAAAAATGAAGATGCATCATATGATGAAGCTATGACATTCCGTTTTGTATATAACCCTCCTACAGGTGATATAGAATTAAGTGAGATAAGAGATATAGATGGTACTACTTATCGTAAAGAAAAAGCGGAACAAGTATTTGATGAGTTAATTGAGAAGGCGCTAAACAATGCAAAATAAAAAATAAGGATAACGGAAGTCGAGAAAATTAAAAGATAGGGGAGTGAGAAATAAATGATATGTAAAAATTGTGGAACTGATAATAGCGATAATGCAAAATTCTGTGCATATTGCGCTTCACCTCTTACAACATCAAGTGAGCCTAAAAAGCCTCAAAACAGAAATAAAAAAAACAATAACAATAAAATAATCGGAATTGTATTGGCTTTTCTTTCATTAGTATTGATTATTGTAGGGGGATATCTTGTATTAAATGGCAAGATATTTAAAAATGAAATATCTGTAGATGCAGTTACATTAGATGGCGATTATGAAATGGATGGGGATAGATATGTGTTATCTACAAATGAAAATGTAATCGTAATACCTAATGTGAAATCATCAGATAGTTCATATGAATTAAAATATGAGATTGAAGATACTACTGCTGCAAATATAAAACAATTAGGCGATAAATGTACTGTAATAGGTCTTAAAGAAACAGATGCGAATTTAAATATATACAGCGGTGATAAAATTTTGAAGGTTGTAAAGCTTTCATTTAAAGATAAAAATTTAGATGAATTATCAAAAAATGATGAAGAAAAAACGAAACAAGAGGAAAAAGTAAAAACACAAGTTGAACAAGATTTAGTAACTTGTAAATATTGTGGTAAAAAGGTTAATAGATCATATACTGACAAGTATAATGGATGTTGCAGTGAATACTGTCTAACTATGTATGAAGGTAATCAATATGAACAGTGGGAAAAGCAACAAGACGAACATTATTTTCATGAACATTGTAGAAACTGTGGTGAATGTTTAGAAGATGATACTTATGGTGACTTATGTGAGTCATGTTATCTTAAAGCATGTGAGGATAGAACACGAGCTAAAGAATCAAGAGAGAATTAGTATGGATTATGTTAGTTAGTTTTAAAAAAGATTACAATAGGCAACGGAAAAGGTAGCTCAGAAGCTGACCAAGCTACAATACTGTTATCAGCGAAAATACAAAATTTTGTGGTTTATGTCGTAGAAAATTAATTTAAAAAGATAGGGGAGATAATAAATGATATGTAAAAATTGTGGAACT
>NZ_JAXEWM010000069.1:0-7748 GCF_034113885.1 Intestinibacter sp. | reverse complement strand
CGATTAAGGATTACGATGTAAATATTACATTGGATTATGATTCAGCAGAAATTGAAATTTACCAGTATAAGCCGGCTTCTGTTACGATAAGCTCTATAAATGACTCGACTATAGAAGGATATATAAACCACGGACATATAAGATCTAAAAATTACGAGGTCGATTATGTCGATTTTGATGTCGTAAATTTTGATAAATATTTTGGGAAACTAATAAGATATAACGACAAGCTATTTGCAGGAAGAATGGAATTTAATGCAGGTGATTTTGAAGTTGTAATAGATAAGAGATTTGACTTTACTAAGGAGCTAGATGAAAAATTAAAAGACAGAGATGCACATATAATAACGCATAGCGGCAGAATAAGGAGAAAGGATAAAAAATCCTTTAGAACAAATATAGTAAATCAGCTATTTGACAATTTGGCGCTTTCTTTTAGCTTTATGTGCGGAAGATATGTAGATATATGTGCGGCATTTGGCTACAAAGACGGAGAAAACGTATATAGATTGTGGAGGGAGACTTTTATAAGTCCATATAGATTTGTACCAAATTGGAAGGATACTATATCTAATTACCATAATATGGAGAAATATCTGACTCTTATGAATAATAAATTGACAGATAACTACTACAACCAAGCTATAAGACAAGCTGTCGACTGGTATTTGCAGTCATTTGACGGATTGACTTTAGATAACAACCTTATATCTATACAGATATGTCTAGAAACACTGTCTTATATAGTATTAGTTGAGCAAGAGCATATATTTACAGACGATGAATTTGACGAAAATTTAGCTACAAAAAACATAAGGACTCTACTAGATGTCTGCTCTATTCCTTATGGAAAGGAAGAATTATTTTTATTCGACAATTATATAAACGACAGATTTGACGACGGTGTGGACTTGCTTATATACTATAGAAATAAAATAGTCCATCCTACGAGAAAGAGAAATAGAGCGACTCTTACAGTTGAAGATATTTGGAATATAATACAAATAGGAACTAGATATGTAGAATTGATTATATTAAATATAATCGGATACAAAGGAGAATACTCAAATAGGCTAATTGACAGAGCATATGGAGAGGTTCAGCTCGTTCCATGGAACGAAAATTAATTGATTTTAGAAAGGAAGATATTATGATAAAATTTTACGGTTACTCAAAATGTTCAACAGTTAAAAAGGCAAAGAAATGGTTACAAGATAATAATATTGAATTTGAAGAAATAGATTTAATAAACGACACTCCGACAAAAGATGAGTTAGAACAAATTTATAAAAAAAGCGGTATGCCTATAAAAAAATTTTTTAACACAAGTGGTATAAAATACAGAGAGCTAGGACTTAAGGATATTGTAAAAACTGAAACAGACGATAAATTGCTAGAAATACTAGCAAGTGATGGTATGCTTATAAAAAGACCTATGATAGTTGGAGAAGATATAGTTATAAATGGCTTTAAAGAAAAAGAATATGAAGAAAAGCTATTAAATAATAAATAAATATTAAGATTTATGCAAATTTTATTTTTGTCGAAATTAAAATTTGCATATTTTTTAAAAAAAATAGACAAAATTATCAAAAAAATTACACAAATCTGGAAATTTATGCTACAATAATAATACAAATTTTTATAACACATAGGAAATTATATTCCTTTGAAGATGTGAATAAATATAATTTCCGTGAATGTGTTTCAAGAAAATCTACATTATGGATTTTTAGAATAAGGATTTTCTTATTTTTTTATTTTTATATTTAATACATTTAAAATACAAGAGGAGGAGACTATATGAATTGTAAATATTGCCAAAAGAGAGATTATTTGTTGGAAAATGAATTTGCTTATGCAAAATTTGATACTAATCCAACTACACCAGGACACATGTTAATAGTACCAAAAAGACATGTAACAGATTATAATTATTTAACAGAACAAGAAAAAGAAGCTATGCATCAATTAGTAGATATGAGTAAGGATGCTTTAGCAGGTATATATAATCCAAGTGATTATAATTTAAGTATGAATGTATGTGAAGCAAATGGACAAGCTGAACATCTATATTTCAACTTAATACCTAAATACGTAGAAGCTGAAAATACAAATACAGAAATAGCTTAATTAAATTAAACATCGCGGCAATAAATATAATAATAGATTTAGTAATAGTTTCAATATAATCGCAGTAGTAGATATTAATATATAATCGGGCAATATAGAGCTATATAAATTAGAAAATTTAATTTATATAGCTCTTTTACTTTTAAAAAATATATATAAATAATTAAATCTATAGTCACAGGTACCCATGGAGATGAGCTAGAGGGTCAGTTGATATGCTTTAATTTATCAAAGACGATTGAAAAAAATATAAATTATTTAAATGGAATAGTAGATATTTATCCTGCTCTAAACCCTCTAGGGATAGATTCGATAACGAGGGGTATACCTGATTTTGATTTAGATATGAATAGATTATTTCCAGGAAACAGCGAAAAATCTATGATAGAAGCAAATGCACACAATATAATAGAAGCATTAGAGGGATCAGATATGGTAATCGACTTGCACGCGAGCAATATTTTTTTAAAAGAGATTCCACAGGCGAGAATAAATAAAGATATGGCTAGGTATTTACTTCCATACGCTAAAAAATTAAATTTAGATTTTATATGGATTCATGAAAGTGCGACTGTTTTAGAGTCTACTCTATGCCACTCATTAAATGTTTTAAAAACTCCTTGCATAGTTGTAGAATTAGGTGTAGGTATGAGACTTACGCAGGATTACTGCAATCAGATGACAAAGGGAATTTTAAATTTAATGAAGGAGATGGGAATTTGGACTGATAAAAGACAGTACTATATAAAAGAGCCGATTATATCTACTAATAAAGACGTGAGCTTTTGCAATGCAGGGGCTTCTGACATATTTGTTCCATGCATAAATCACGATAGAATTGTAAAATGCGGACAAAAAATAAAATAGATAAATCTAAAAAAATAGTAGTCATACCTACAGTAAACAATTTTTCTATGAATATAAATAAGAGATTTTGGGCTCTAGACAATACCGATATAAACAGGATGTTTCCAGGGTATGACTTGGGAGAAACTACGCAGAGAATAGCTTATAATGTATTTGAATATGTAAAGGATTTTGAATATGGAATTCAATTTACTAGTTATTATCTAAAAGGTGAGTTTATTCCACATGTAACTATGATGAAGACAGGATATGAAAAGCCAGAGCTCATGGATTATTTTGGACTTCCTTTTAGCTATGTAAGATCGATAAGTCCCTACGATACGACTACATTAAATTACAATTGGCAGGTTTGGGGAACAAATGCATTTTCTATATATGTAGGAGAAAATGAAAAAATAAGCGATTCTTCTACAGAAATGGTTTTAGATGCAGTCAAAAATTTCTTGATAAATATAGATGTATATAATGAGAATTTAAAGGACGATTTTTATAAAACTAAGCATATAAATTCAGAGGATATAGTATATGTCAAATCGAATAAGGCAGGTATACTTAGAACCTATATAGAATTAGGTCAATCTATTAAAAAGGGAGATTTAATTGGAGAGGTACTCGACCCTTATGAAGCTGAGGTTTTACAAAAGATAATATCTCCCTACGATGGAATTGTATATTTTATATATAATATAAATTTGATCAATAATAACAGCAATGTCTGTAGGATAATATTAGAATAATATGAAAGATATAGGAAAAAGGGCTAAGCACAAATTATTTTGTGATAGCCCTTTTGTTTTTAGTCTTCTTTTATATATACACTTGGGATGTACATAGTTACATTTTCAAGTGCTATTATTTTATTATATATATACTCGCTGTGTTTATCTAAATCCGTAGATTCTAACTCAAGAGTTAAAAGTGTCTGATTGTAGATATTTACATCTAGTATATTCGTATTTTCTCTGAGCTTTAAATTCATACCCCTATTTAATCTAATTAATTTTTCTAATATTTTGCTGTAATCTGCTGCCATGTCAATTTCCTCCTAAATGTTGTATATAAGTAATATAACATAATATTAAAATTAAATATATAATAATATTTAAAATAATATAATTCATATAAAATAAATATGAAAAATATGAATATATAACAAATATTTTTTATCTAATATAAAGTTTATATAGATTTATGATTTTGGTTTATATATAATAACTTTAGATTTACATAGTTTTATAAAGAGGAAGGTAGGATAAAAAATGAATATAGATCAAAAATATGAATTATTAAAAAATAAGCTAAAAGAAATGGGAAAGGTTTTAGTAGCGTATTCTGGAGGAGTAGACAGCAACTTCTTGCTTAAAGTGGCGAGCGATGTACTTGGAGAAAATGCAGTAGCTGTAACTGTACATGCTATGATGCATTCTAGTAGAGAAATAGAGGAAGCTAAGGAGTACACTAAAGAGTTTGGCGTAAAGCACGAAGTAATAAAGGTAGATAATTTCGATGAAAAAGGCTTTATTGAAAATGGAGTGAAAAGATGCTATTATTGTAAATGCGCAGTTTTTAATATGATTAAGGATTACGCCCAAAAAAACGGAATAAAATACATATTAGATGGGACTAATTTAAGTGATTTAGGAGATTACAGACCTGGACTTAAGGCGCTTGAGGAATTAAATGTAGTCAGTCCATTAAAAGACAGCGAGCTTACAAAGGACGAAATAAGAATTTTATCAAAGAGATTAGGATTAAAAACACATAATAAGCCGTCTTTTGCATGTCTTGCAAGTAGAATTCCTTATGGAGATAAAATAACAGAAGAAAAGCTTAGACTAGTAGAAGAAGCTGAAAACTACCTTCAAGATTTAGGATTTAGACAGTATAGAGTTAGAATACATTCAGATATAGCTAGAATAGAAGTAGCTAAGGATGAAATTAATAAATTTTTTGATGATGAAATGATGAAAAATGTGTATACTAAACTTAAAGATATAGGATTTAAATACGTTACATTAGATTTAAATGGATATGAAATGGGAAGCTTAAATAAATAGAAAGGAGAGAGTCGTGCTTTTTAAGTACTGGCGCGTGAATAAATGGAAAAAGGATATACTCTAATCTCGCCTTGTTTTTTTGGTGTCGAAAAAATGCTGGCAAATGAGATTAAAAATTTAGGATTTGAAATAGTAAAAACAGAAGACGGAAGGGTTACATATAAGACAGATGAATACGGAATAGCTAAGGCAAATATGTGGCTTAGATGTGCAGAGAGAGTTCATTTAAAGGTAGCTGAATTTGAAGCTAGAAGCTTTGATGAGCTATTCGAAGGGACAAAGAGAATAAATTGGGCTAAATATATACCATATGGAGCTCAATTTCCAATAACTAAGGCATCTTCAATAAAATCAAAATTGCACTCTATACCAGATATACAATCTATAGTTAAGAAGGCAGTAGTAGAGAGCCTTAAAAAAAGCTATCTAGAAACTGGAAGACTTAAAGAGGACAAGGAGAAGTACCCTATTTACGTGTTTATCCACAAGGACAAGGTAACTCTTACAATAGATACTACAGGAGTAGCTCTTCACAAAAGGGGATATAGAGAAAAGGCTAATAAAGCCCCAATTAGAGAGACATTAGCTGCAGCTATAATGTATCTAACTCCTTGGAGACCTGGAAGAACTCTAGTAGACCCTATGTGTGGTTCAGGTACTCTACTAATAGAGGCTGCTATGATGGGTATAAATATGGCTCCAGGGCTTAATCGCGAGTTTATATCTGAAAAATGGAGAACTCTAGATAAAAAAATCTGGTGGGACACTAGAAGAGAAGCATACGACCTTATGAATGAGGATATAGACTTCAAAATTTACGGATACGATATAGATGAAGAAGTAATAGAGATAGCTAGAGAGAATGCAGAGATAGCTGGCGTTGAAAATTATATAGAATTCAATGTAGCAGATGCTACAGAATTTAAAAGCGATGAAGAGTACGGCTTTATAGTCACAAATCCACCTTATGGAGAGAGACTTGAAGATATAGAGACTGTAAAAATGCTATATAAACAATTGGGATATGCGTTTAGAAAATTGAAAAATTGGTCATATTATATGATAACTTCTTATGAAGACTTTGAAAATGAATTTGGACAAGATGCTTCTAAAAAGAGAAAGTTATACAACGGTATGCTAAAAAGCTACCTATATCAATATTTAGGACCAAAGCCTCCTAGAAAATAAGAAAATTTTACCTCTCAGATGTTATAAAAACGAAGATATAAAAATATAAATATTATATAACATTTGGGAGGTGTTATTTTTAAATGAGGGCAAAGAACAATAAAAAAAATTATAAAAATAAAAACGTAGAAAACAACAATCAAAGTCAATACGAAGAAAAGTACAACGATGTGATTTTAAATAAGTTAGTTCCAGAGGAGAGAAAAGAAGAATTCGATTTACAGGAAAGTAAAACAGAGTCAAAATCTAGACCTAAGAAGGGTTCACTTAAATTTAATTTAGGCAAAAAAAATAAAAAAAGCAAACAGCATAATCAAAATGAGCAAGTCAATAAAAATAAAAAATCTAGTAAAGATCAAAATGATTTAGGTGAATCTGTAAAGGACAAAAAAAATAAGATAAAAAAGAGTCATAAAAATTATAAAAGCAAAGAATTACAAAATGACGAAGAAAATAAAATAAACAAAAAACAAAAAAGAAGAAATAACAAGCACCATAATCAACAGCAAAATAAAGAAGAGGATATAAATATAAAGGAAGTCCACGAAAATTTAGATAATGAAGATATAATAGAAGAGGAAGCTCCTAATTATAGAGGTGATTTTGAAGAAGAAGACATAGACTTAGATAATGATGATATAATTTGGTCAGACGAAAATTTTAAAAAGCAATAGGTTAAAATATTTATTTTAAATAATTATGCTTTGTAATTTAAAGAGTTGTCGTAGATGATTTAATTTAATCATTTATGACAACTCTTTTGATTTTTTCCGTACTTATTGTATAATTAGAGTAAAGGAAATTTTATAACATATATCAGAAAATAGGAGGAATGTAATGAAGCTACTAAAGTTAGTAGGAATATTGTCTTTAGTGACTGTATTATGTACAGGCTGCTACAATAGAGAATATACGACGGAAAGTCTATTTAGCAATTTGCCTGTATATAATTCCGATAAAAAAGATTTATCAGAAGAAGTAACTAGAGTTTTGGGAAGTGCTGCCTTGATTTTGCCGTCTAATTCTACAGAGGTAGGAAAGATAAATCAAGTGGATTTAGATAAAACTGGAAAAGACAAAATAGTATTTTTCGAAAAAAAGGAAGGTATAAGAGTGAGAAATGAGGTTGGATTTACTATACTAGATCCCAATAACGATGAAAATTACGATATATCTTATACAGAGGTAGGGAATAAAATAAAATACGCAAATTTCTATGATTTAGATAATGATGGAAATAAGGAAATAATTTTGCTTGTAGAAAATGATTATATGACAACACTTACTATTTGTAGGTATGAGAACGGTCAAATAAATGAATTAATTTCTAAAAATAATTTTAACTACTTCAATAGAAACAGATTTACTAAACTAGGCATTATGGTAAAGGATATAAATGATGATAAAATTTTAGATTTAATAGTTTATAATTATAATGATAAGACAAATAAAATGAAAGTATATGCCTGTAATTTAGAAAACGATAAGCTGTCTATTCTAGAC
>NZ_JAXEWM010000068.1:0-2740 GCF_034113885.1 Intestinibacter sp. | reverse complement strand
ATATATTTAATTTTTTTACATTCTTCTTTCTGTACTTTATTCATTTTATCCTCCCTTTTATAACCTTACTCTAAATATTTATCTTTCCAATTATCTTTATTTCTTTTTTCATCTTCACTAATACTTTTTGAAATTTTTATTACTACATAAGTACTTATTATCATAACCCATACTATAAATACTACTAAAACTATTAATAATATTATTTTCATTTTAATCTCCTTATAAAACTAGAGTTTTTAATTCTTATGTTTAAGGGGCATTTCTGCCCCTAGGTTGATTACAAACTTTCCTAAATTAAGCTTCGCTTTGAGTAGCTTGGCTATTTTTTTGAAGTCCTGTTTTTCCGTTAAGTTTGTAATTTTAGTTTATAGACTTTTTCGGTCTAATACTTCTTTAAGAAATCTTCTAAGTCTTCCTTCATGCTCCATCAGTTCTAGGTGCTATTTATTCTCTTTGAAATACTCTAAGTTTTTCCTCTTCTCTTGGAACAACTTATTCAAAATGCTTTTAATTCTTCTATAGGTTAGATAATATAAAATCACTTGTAATGTTGCCACTACACATAATACTGTTAAGGTATCCATTTGAATTCACTTCTTTCTTTTTCCAAAGCTTTTAATTTATCATTGATATATTTATCTTTGTTAGTGTAACCTTTTGACATCATAACCCTATATAACCTTTTAGTATCTTCTGGGCTTAATTCTATCTCTAGGTACTCGCTTTTTAAGTTGTAGGTCCTTCTTTCTTTTTGAAGTTTCTTAATTGTGTAATCTGTGTAAAAGTCCAATACTATCAAAGGAATTAATAGAAATATAATATAAAATATCCACAAGGCTGCTATAAGCCACTCCATAAATTCTATTTCAAACATTGCTTACCATTCCCTTTCTAATATTTCATATGGTTCTGATAGCATGTTTGTGCTACTTTCTAACCTCTCATAAGGTTCATATATACACTTGGTTCTGATGTACTGACTTATATTCATTCCTAATCTTGAGGCGTATGCTTCTAGCCTATCCTTTTCTCTTTTGGATAAATGCACTTTAATAGTCTCGCTTTTGTAATTTTCATTTGATACCCTTCTAAGCTTCATACTCTCTTCAACTCCTTCCATGTAATGCTCCTGAATTTCCTCCATGCTCTACTCCACCTATTTTTTAAGCTATTTTAGTATTAATAGTGGTACATTGTACCCCTTTTATACCCCTATTTATAAGTGGAGTATAGCTTTTCTTAGATTAATTCGGGATTCTCATATATATTTCCGACAACTTCTATTTGTCTTGGATATAAACAATCAAAATCTGTTGTTACAAAATCCATTGTTAATGTAAATTCTGCATTATTTGAATCCCATTCCACCTTTCGTAATTCTTCTTCATCATCAATCCTTACTATATCTTCCTCATAAATTTCTACTCCATCCTTATCCTTAATTCCAGTATATTGCATTACTTGGTAAGGTCTTTGCTCTGGAGTACCAGAAAATACTTCCCACATAGGCAAACTCATAATATCTCTATATTGCAACATTCTTTTATTCGCAATATCCCATGCTCTGAATTTAATGTCTCTATTCATCAAATTTCCCTCCTATCTCAATTTAAAATGGCATTTCATCAACATAATTCCTCTTCATTTCTGTAATATAAAGGAACATAGCCATTGTAAACTCTTAAGAAAGCAACAGGTTCTTCTCCATCCTTTACTGGTTTTTTAATTTTTAAACACCTGCTTTTGCTTAACCATACATTAGCTTTTTGAATATAATTTGCATATCCAAAGTCCACCATAGGTAAGCCTGTTGCTCTGCAAGACTTAGCTGTATAACATTTATACCATGAATTATACTCTAGTTCATCCAAAATCATTTTCTATCCTTCTCCTTACTATAGTTCAAAACTTATCTGTCCATCTAAAACTTTATTATCAACTATATCATCAATATCAAGGCATCCATTATATATTTCTTCAAGGCTTCTTTTCTTTTTCCAAGTATGTCCTAGCTTTATTTCAGCATCTACATACTCTTTCATTTTTTCTGGGTATCTTTTTATATTTTCCCAGGCATGCTTATCACTCATAAACATACAACCCATACAGGAACATCTTCCTAAATACTCATAACAAAAATGAGGTTTTAATTTAAGTTCTTTTCCCCATTCAAACATCTTACCTTTTTCATAATCCAAACAAGGTCTATACCAATGACATGTAAAATCTGCAACTCTTTTAGTTTTTAATGTTGTGCTATGATATTCTAACTCTGGAAGCTTTGCTCTGCCTCTACTTTCATCTCTACGTTCTCCAGAAATAAATAAACATTTAGGACCAAGTAATTTTCTATTTGCTCTTATCCATTTATCTGTTATTCCAGTTTTAAGATATGCTGTACACCATCTATTTTTCATATCTGGCCACATGAATCTTTCTGTAAGCAAAAGTTCTAAGAAACCTTTAGGATGTTGTAGTAATATTGGTTTTACTCCTATAAATTTTGCTGTCTTATAAAACATTTGTATATTTTCTGGATACTCAAAGCCTGTATCACAATATAACAAAAATATTTTATTTTTATCAAAATTCTTTAATGCCCAATAAAGAGCTCCTGTACTATCTATTCCATTACTATAGCTGACAATTATGCTAGTATAATCACTTTGTAACCCTTCTTGCACTATAATCTTTGTCCTTGCCATTGTTATGAACTCCTTTTACATAGCCATTAGTT
>NZ_JAXEWM010000067.1:0-26237 GCF_034113885.1 Intestinibacter sp. | reverse complement strand
TGTTGGAAAGTGGCGAAAAACTCCTCTCATCAAACGTAGTTCTACATTCTTTGCACATATATCTTTGGCGACCATTAGTCTTTCCATTTTTATTCAAACGCAAATTTCCACACTTAGGACATCTAAGCCCCTTCTTAAATCGCCCCTGCAAAATTTCATTTCTCCTATCAATCTCACTTTCAAACCCCAAATTATACAATCTTTTTATTTCATCCTGTGCAAATTTTACTAAAAAATCTATCTCCTCCTTACTTAAATCTTGAATATTCTTACGAAAATTTTGTACTTTACTTAGATCAAATTCGTTAGGATAAAACCTTCTCACGTTGTTTCTTTTCGAATTAAACATATCTGAATGTCTTTCATTGAACATACCAAACCCTCCCTGCTAAGGTAATTATTAGTTATATTATGTCCAACTATTTAACACCCTATACCTATGTCACAAGCTTATTAAATATAATTACAATGGCTGGAGTTGCTTTTTAAATAATGCTTTATAGAGTTGATTTATCTTCGATAGTTGAGCTATACAAAATAAATTGGTTTTTGAATAGACGCTTCGCGTAATAATAATAAAACTCCAGCCACAACCTTGACTGGAGTTTTTCTCATTTGATAGATTTTTAATTATTTGAAGCTTCTGCCCTTAATTTTTGAATCATTTCTATACTTAATCCTAATTTTTCAGATATAGTATCATCATCAAGTACATCTAAAAGTTTCTTTGCATTTTCAATTTTTTCAATATTTCTCCCCTTTTCAACTCCTCTTTTTTCAACTTCTGGATCATATAATGTTTTTGTCATAATATTCACCTCATCTTCCAATCTATCATCATTTAAATAGTTCCTATTTAAATACTCAATTAAATTATTTATTGCTAATAACATTTTATGAAAATCATCACCTAAAATTTCATGCTTATCAAATAAGTCCTTAGACTCATTCGCAAGCTTCTCAGCCAAATCTCTAGCTATGTAAGACATTTCTTTTATTCTATGTATATCATTTTTAGATTGCGCCCTTTGCAATTCTTTTCTCAAATTAAACAGCTGAAGTGGTATCAATGGATACATTTTCTTATTTATCAAGTCCTCATCTGTAAATTCCCAATACTTCATAACCTCAACACTGTATAAAATCACTTGTTCATCTGGAAAAACTATATTTAAATCCAATGAATCCTTGATATTTTTATTTTCCTCAAAGAAAATCACCTTTTGTTTAGGAAAATATATAGTCCTAATGCCATCTGTAGAATTTAAAGTAGCATTTTCTGCTGCCTTTTTAAATCCATATTCAAACATCCTTATGACCATTGTACTATCATTTTTTGTCTGAAATTCCAAATGATAATATGCTTTTTTATCGTTAAAATCATTTATTTCAAAAAATTTATCTCCTATAATTACATCGAAATTCTGTCCTATAAACTCATTTCTAATATTATAAATTATAATCAGAAATAAGTATATTTAAAACTTGTAAATTTTTCCTGTTAATTGACAAATATTCTTAGCTTGAATCAAGCTCATACCTATTTTAAATGTTGCAATTTTTTTTCCGCAGTATTGTGAATATATTTAACAACTTTGTGATACTAGTTTGGTTGTTTTTTTGTAAATTTTTTAGTTATGATGGGAGCTTTTGACAGTTATTTTATTTTGTTTTTAAATAATTCTATCTAGATATAGTGGATAAGGCCCTACGGGCTCGTATAATTATTAAGTATTATAAATCTATTTATTTATAGGCCTGTATCTCTGTCACAAAGTTGTTAAATATAAATACAATAGGGCGTGGGTGAGATATGTATATATGAACGCTTCGCGGTGGTGGGGTATTTTTTTTATAAAAATACTCCTTTATGGTATTTTTATCATTACCATAAAGGAGTATTTATTTCATTATAAGTATAAATTATGTTATTTATTTACTTTTATAACCATTTTTTTATACAGCTTATTATTGATTTTATTTTGTTTACAATTTTCTTTATTATACTTTTTTTCGCAGGTTTACTAGGTTTTACTTGTTTTGCAGGTGCTTTAAATACAGCATTTAATTGTACATTTTCTTTAGCTATATTACCCTTGCATACTGGTTCTTCTTCAACAGTACATCCAGCTTTTACTAGAGATTCTTTTACAGCTATATATTGATCTGTTAAATCATATGCTTCACCAGCTTTTAATCCTTCTACTACAGTATCTTCAGGTACCTTGATATCAGTTTTACCGTTTATTTGATATTTTATAGTTACAGAATAAGTATCTTCTTTATCCTCAGGTTCTTCAGGTTCTACTATTTCTCCATCTTCATTTAGCTTCCATAATTGTGTTCCATAGAATGGATTTGCTGTTCCTATGAAAAGACCTTCTTTAGTACTTTCAAATACTCTTATTCCGTGATTAAATTTATCATTGAAGCCATTTCTTGTAATTGCGTCGAAGTTTACTCCATCGCTTGATACTAATAAGTCAAATCCTTTTTCTGCATGTATACAATAGTTGTTTATACCTAGATAATAAACAAAGTTTTCTACATCTTCATTTTTTATTACCTTTTCAATTTTTTGTCTTACACAAGAAGGTAGATATTTTGATATTTTATCATATCTTGCTACTAAGCTATTAAAATCATCTACTATTGTTCTTTCATTATTTCTTAAGCTATATGTAGATTTATTTGACTTACCATCTATTTTGTCCATTACTTTATCTGAATCATCTACTATTTTATCTAAGTCTGATTCTTTTATATCTTTGATTTTATCAACTTGTTTTTCTGATAAATCACCAAGTAATTCTTCTTCTTTTGTTTTTTCAGCGTCGTTTGCTTCTGTATCTTGTACTTCTGCATCATTTTCATTAGTTAATTGAGCTTCAGTATTTACATCTTCACTTGCATTTTCTGCTTGAGCTTCGCCATCTTCTTTAGCTTCGCTGTTTGTATCTTCACTTACATCTTCTTTTGGAGCTTCACTATCTTTTTGAACATTTTGTTCTTCTACAGCAACTTCTGTTTCAGTTTTTTGAACACTTATTAATGCCCCTATCATTTCTTTTACATATTTCATTTCTTGTTCAAATTCTTCTGGTGTCATTTTTAATAAGTCGCCATTTGTAAGCTGTGTAAATCCATTAGTTAATGTTGAAGTATCATATGTACCTACATATAATTTTCCATTATGTTCTCCATATCTCCATACATATTGGTTAAATGGACTTCCAAGTCCTGGTCCTAAGTTTCCTTTTACTACTGGAAACTCTTCATTAGGTCTACCACCAATTAGCTCTATGTTTTCGTTTGTGTCCATTCTGTATAGATTTATACTATTATATAAATCATTATATAGAGGTTTGAAATTACCCTTGTCAGGTATTTCTGCTAAATCTAGCATAGGATCGTTGTAGTTACCTATGTATAAATGGTTATCGTATACAAATATGTTTCCTGCTGATGCTTCATCTACGCCTAGTCCAAATGAATATTTAGCACCTTTAGATTTGTCACCTATTATTTGAGTCCATTTATAAGTATCTCCTACTTCATCGCCACGATACATAGCGAATCCTCTCTTATTTGTAACTCCATTTTCATCTGTTTTTGCAGTAACCATTGTTGCATATATAGAACCATTAAATTCAACTATATCCCATAGTCCTCCACCGTTGATTCCATCTCTTATATAGCATGCAGGTAAATCATCAAAAGTATCTTGATTAGCTATTTCAGTCCATTCTTTAGATGAAGGATTTTCACTTGCTAACATTTTTATTCCTGGTTTATCACCTATCATACCAGTCACAGACACTATTAATTTATCGTCAAGTGCTACTAGACCACGTATACCATTTGCGACAGCAGGGTTTTTTAAGTATTCATCATATACACTTGTTACTTGATCATTATTTTCAGGGTCTATTTCTAATAATGATGATCTAGGGAAACCATAAGTTACAAAATATAGTTTTCCATTGTATTCAGCAGCCATTCTATATCCGTGTTCTTTAATTTTTGGATCTTCGTTTCTATAGACAACTTCTGCTTCATATGTTTTTTTATTTACTTTCATTATTACTGCGTTTAAGTCTGTACTTTGATAAAACGCGCCATTATACATTAAATCAATAGCTTTGTTAGCTATTTCTGATGCTTTTTCTTCTTCTACTCCTCTAGCTTTAAGATTAGCTACTACATTACGGTAATAAATACCATATATAGGATTATAACCAGTTCCTATATATATATAATCCCCATATTCAACTATTGACCAGCTGTAGCTATTTCCTCTGTCTTCATCTTCTCCTGTCAAAATACTATCCACTTCTCCTTGGCCCCTTGTAGGATGTGAAACCTTTTGAATTGTGAATCCTTCTTTATTGTAGAAAATGTTTTCTTCCGCAAAAGAAGGTATTACTGACACGCTACACAAAGTAGCTGCTAGTAATAAAGATAAAATTCGATTTAAACGTTTTTTTCTCATAACAACTCCCCTTTTTATAAATTAATTTATCTAGTTATATATTACTTTATAAATATATAAATTTCAACAAATTACATGAAAATGTGCTTAAATAATCGATGTATTGACATGTTGATAGTGCTTATACAAACACACAAATGTATATTTATCTGGAACAAAGTCGATTAAAAATATGCTCCAAGTCTAAAACAGTTTTGTCAATTGAAAATCTTTGACTAGATTCACACGCTCTTTTTCTAATTTCAATCAACTCTTCATCATTTATATGCTCAATACAATATAAAATTTTTTCACTTAATGATTTTTCACTAACACTCTCAATTAAAAATCCATTATTTCCGCTATCTATAATCTCTGGCAAGGCGCCCTTATTAAAAGCTATACATATAAGTCCAAATGCCATGGCTTCGGCGATTGTTATTCCAAAGCCCTCCTCCCAGGTCGCAGGATGGACAAATATGTCTGATTTATTTAACCACTCAGGTACATTTTTCTGTACACCCCTTAATACGACCTTGTCCTCTAACTTATATTCTTTTATTAGACTCTTGATATTTTCCTTTTCAGGGCCGTCACCTATTATATTGCAAATGAAATTTTTTTCAGAAGATATCTCAGCTAGTGATTTGACTAATATGTCGACTCCCTTTGCCTTAAACAGCCTTCCAACGTATATTATATTTACAGAGCCTTGTCTATTTTGCATGCCTATATCGCAATTTGGTTTGAATTTATCTAAATCTATACCATTATAGACAATATTTATCTTCTCGCCAAATTGCTCACCGTATCTTTGGATTAGGCTGTTTTTTACAGATTCAGAAATGGCTACAACTGCATCGCATCGCTTGAAGCACATACTATAAGCAAATTTTCTAAAATACAATCCCCTTTTAATATTTTCTCTCAAGGTATCTTGTATATTTCCATGCGAATATATGACTGTTTTCAAGCTCTTTAATCTCGATTTTAATACAGCTAATGCAATATGATTTATCGGAGCTCCATGATGAACTACGGCTACGTCAACATGTTCATCCTTGCATAAATTATATAGGTAGTTTATCAATTTAAGTATATCCTTATTCTTATAATTCAACACTCTAACGTCAGCGCCATTATCCCTCATATCCTCGGCGATCTCCCCACCAGAAAATACAAAGCAAAATATATTTTCCATATTAGTAGATTTTCTATAAATATCTCTGCACAATACCTCGATGCCCCCTACGGAACCTGTTGCTAATAAATGTAAAACCTTCATAATCTCAACCTCTAATCGATTTAATTTTTTAAGCTTTGACTCAAATAATCAAGAGACTCTACTCGTTTTCGCCCGATTATATCGTTGACCTTGTCATAGTCGATATGTCTATCTATAAACGAAAAATCGCCATAATCCCTTAATATTCTATCCTCTAATCCAGTCAATTCTAATATACTTTGATTTCTAGTAGCAGTCTCTCCTGGAAGTATATCTACAAAATCCTTGTTAAAATTAATAGCAAATGCAGTCCCATGAAAAGAATCGGTTATTATATATTTAGCATTATTTATGTAAGATAAGAATTCCCCTAAATTAGGTAAATATACAAATTTTCCACCTCTATTTATATGGTGTAGTGAAGGCGACACTCTAATTAATTTTAATCCCGTCTTTTTGGCAAACTCCTTAGCGTACTCATCCATACGTTTATTTCTATGCAATTGATATATAAGCACATAGTCCTTGTCCTTAATCTCGCCCTCAGCTAAATCAAGCCACTCGTTTTTATCTAGCAAAAGCGTAGGATCTAATACCTGCTTGACATTATCAAGCTTCAATTTTTCAAGTATATCCACCGCACTTTTTTCTCTCATCAATAATGCTGAATATTTCTTGACTAGCCTGCTTAAATTCGTGATATACTCATCATCGAATTTAGTTTTTCCAAAGCTAGCTGCATATGATATACATTTTTTACCCTCCGCAAATTCTAAAAAATAAGCTTTATCGTATCGATCATTTCCAATAGTCCCCCAAACCTGATCGCTACCTGTACAGTAAATATCAGCCTCTGGAGGGTCCTTTTTTAATTCCTCAAATGAAGAGTAAAGCTTTGTCATATTTAAGTATTTAAGTCTATACTTTTCAAAAGCCCTACCTCCAATGATATAATTAGGATTTTGCAAAAGCTTATAAATAAATCTAGTCAAAAAATTCTTATTCCAAAAATCGGATTTCTTCACCAATGTAGATGTGATCTGTCTGTAATCCTCATCCTCTCTTATATAATCGATGATATCTACCTCATATCCCATCGACTCTATAACTCTTTGCAGTGCATAGCTTTGACATAATGAACCATAATTCGTTATAAAATGTCGTGTTATTATACTTACCTTCATTTTTCCTCCAATTTTACATATATTTCTAAGGTCTTATCTACAACCTCATCCCAGCTAAAATTCTTCTTTATATATTCAACCAAATTTTCACTATCTAAATCAAAATTACCTGCATTTAAAATCTCGTCTAGCTTACTAGTCAAATCCCCTACATCCGACTTTCTAAAGCTAACTCCCATATCCTTTATAACTTCTACATTCTCCTTGATATCACTGACTAGACATTTTTTACCATAACTCATAGCTTCTAACAAGCTAATCGGCATACCCTCTATATCACTAGGCAAGATATACAAACTGCAATTACTAAACAATTCCTCTAAAAGCTGACCCTGAACAAACCCAGTCATCACAACTCTAGAATCCTGCTTAGCCATGCCTGCTATCTTCTCATAATACTCATCTGTATGACTGCTTCCACCTGCTATTACTAATTTTTTATCGGTATCTATATTTTTAAACGCTTCAAGCAAATAGTGTACGCCCTTTTCTGGCACGATCCTACCTAGGTACAAAACATAGTCATCGCCATTTAATCCATACTTGCTTTTTATAATATCTGGACTGACATGACTCGGTATATCGACACCGTTTTGTATATAAGTAGTATCCCTATTATATGTATCCTTAAAATACTTTTGCACATTTTCTGACAAAACAATTACTTCATCTGCATACTTTGCGATAATTTTTTCCCCAAGCATCAAATACTTAGTCGCAAATCCGCCCCATTTACTTCTCTGCCAGTCCAGGCCATGCACAGTAGCCACAGTCTTAATGCCAAATATATGTGGTATCAAAAGCATCACAGAAGGTCCCAAGGCATGATAATGTATAACATCGTACTTATTAAACACAGCCTTTATAGTCGCCAAAAAAGAATATATAAGCGCATTTAAGCTTTTTTTATCTACAGTAGGTACATTTATAATTTTGACTCCCTTAAAGTCCTTTATCTTGTCTACCTTTTTAGAGCTTCTATTATAAGCATCCACACTGTGATTTTTTTTAACCATACGCGTAGACAGCTGCTCGACTACTATCTCTACTCCGCCCTCTCTAGAGGGAATTCTCTTGTGACCAATCATTGCTATTTTCATATCGAAATACCCCTCTATAATACTACTTATTTATAAAGTCATTTTCATAAATAGAGTAGCCTCTTTTTATAAATTTGTGCTTGAATACCCACCATGCAGGCACCCAGATATATTTATGCATCGCAGGAGATGCACTACCTATCATCCAGCATTGTCTATCACAATTTTTAGTTTGACATCTGACCTTATCAGCCTGCTCTGAATTCCAAAGCTCATCCCAGCTTTGCTCTACTAAATTTCCCATGACTGCCTTTTTAGCCATACCATTACATGGAATTACATCACCAAATGGATCTATAAAAAACGCGTTTTTAGACATATCACAAGGTAGAAGTCTATCCTGACCGTAGATATAATTTATCAAGCCGTGGTTGAAATAAGCTCTAAACCATTTCTTAGGTGATGATGATTTAAGCAATTCGTTTATAAGCTTTTCAAAATTCTTAGCTACCTTCAGCTTATCGTCTATTTTATTGTCAGTTTTTCTAAAATAAAATGAATTGTGAAGTGTAGCTGTAGCAAATTCCATTCCCAATTCGTTAGATATGTCGTATAGAGGAACTAAATCCTCGCAGTTCATATCCTGAACAGTCATCCCAAAGCCGACATCCTTGTGTCCCATTTCTACAAGAGTCTTAAGCGCTCCATAGCCTCTATTAAATCCGTCTGGGATACCCCTAATTGCATCATTTGTCTCTTGAAGCCCCTCTATACTTATTCTTATCCCTATCTGAGGGAATTCCTTACAAAGCTCGATAATTCTATCCTTAAAGTATCCATTAGTAGATATTACTATTCTATTAGTCTTTTTATAAAGCTCCCTAACTATATCAGGCAAGTCCTTTCTTATAAAAGGCTCTCCACCTGTTATATTTGTAAACTCCATCTCTGGAAGCTTCTTTATAGTATCTAAGGTTATCTCCTCACTAGGCTTAGTGGGATCCTTATAGCAATCACACATATTGCAATGTGCATTACAGCGATATGTTACTATTACAGTTCCATAAAGATATCTCTTTCCCATTTTAACACTTCTTTCTATATAATTTATAATTCTCAACTATCCAATTTGCATAGCTTATCGGGTCAAACTCCCTCTTTGCAAATTCCAAGCTATTTTTACAAAGCTTTGTATATTCCTCATCACTTAAATTGATAAGCATCTCTATCTTATCTGCAAGTTCATCTACATCTGTAGCCTTAAATATATATCCTGTAGATCCCTCCTCGACAAGCTCCTTTAGTCCGCCTAAGTCACTTGCGATTATAGGTCTACCCTTTGCCATAGCCTCCATAACTGAATAAGGTCCGTTTTCATACCATTCAGAAGGTACTACTACACATTTACTCTTTTCAACTATAGACTCTAGCTCCTTACCAGTCTTAAATCCAAGCAGCTCTATCTTATCTGATAAATTATGTTCTCGTATATAATCTCTCAGCTCCTGCTCCTCTGGTCCTGCTCCAAGCACCTTAAGCACGACATTTTCCAGCTTTTCAACAGCCTTAAAAAGCGTCAACACACCCTTTTCCTTGCTAAGTCTGCCAAAGTACAAAATATAATCACTGACCTTATCTGGCAATCTATACTCAGTATCTACAGGCAGAGGATTTTTCCTATGCACGATATTACTTTTAGTAAAATTACCTTCTATTAATTTTTTTCTATAAAAATCAGAAGGCGCTATATACATATCGATATCGTCATACACTTTTTTGAATTTCAAGTAATGAGCTTCTATAAATCCAAGCGCACTTTTCGCAGTCGAATTTTTTATACATTTTTGCTTTATACAATTTATATATTTTTTATTTAAACATTTTTCGCAAATTCCATCACTAGACAGCATAGTGTAATTTGGACACACACAAATTAAATCGTGCATAGTAAAAAATATCGGAATATCAAACTCCTTGAGTGCCTCTACTATCGATAATGTAATCTGTCTATGAACTAAATTCAATATAGCTAAATCGGGCTTTTCCTTCTTTATAAGCTCAGTTATCTTCTCTTTAGATTCCTTTTTATAGACTATACTCAATGCCGATTTTATCTTCTCAATAACTCCTACATTTCCGTTGTAGTCGACATTATCTATAAAAAACTCCTCCTGCTCACAAGGTATATTCTTCTCGTCCTTCATCGCAAAATAAACAACCTCATGCCCAATCGCTTCAAGAGCCTTACCTATTGTAAAATAATATGTCTCAGATCCACCCTTTTTATAATGAAATTTATTTACTAATAAAACCTTCACTTTTACTTATCCTTTCTTCTAAGAGCCTATAAAATAATAAGATTTATCCTTTAATATCATCTTACCTAATACACAAACAAGCATCGCTCCTCCACCTAGTATCACCATATTAGAAACGACCATTACAGGTATACTAATGCCTGTATATCTATCCCATAAAAGCGATACAAAATAGTAAAATGGAACATGAGCTAAATATATAGTATAGCTTTTAGAGCTCAAATAAATCCATTTTTCAGAGCTGACCTCGATTGTAAGAAGCATCATTATTCCAGCAAGACATACTATCATAGTTATAACAGAATTTAATCCATCTAAATCTCCAATATGGAAATATCTAAATACCATATAAGTCAACACTAAGCTCACATAGAAAATTCTAACAACATACTTGTTTGAAACAATAAATTTCTCCAAATTGTACTCTTTAAATATCATACCTAGTAAATAATAATGCATCCATAAAAACGGATTTCTATAAGTAATAAAATCCACCATATTATTTGAAATATTCAACGCACACAATATTTCCTTGGAAAAATTAGCGCTAATTATAGAATAAATCAAAACCACCAAATAAAGTGGTATCAGCATTTTTCTATAGCCACATATTTTTTCAAATAAAAATGCAATAAACAAGCATTCTATCATTACAAATACATAATAATAAACAGGATGTACCTCACAGCTTATGAATCTAACTATATATCTAGAAAGAAACGTGTGATCTCCTAAGGCTATGTAAATAACAGTCATAATAACAGCGAAAAATACATATGGAGATAATATCCTCTTTATTCTCATAAGTATCTGTGCAAAGCTCAAGCCCTTCTTATGAAGTACTCCAGATACAAATAAAAACGCCGGCACTACTACTCTAAATACTACAGTCAAATAATCTGCCAAAAGCTGCATCTCTGCTCTTCTAGTCAATACAAGCGACAAACTATGTCCTAAAATAACACCTAAAATCGCAATCGACTTTATAAAATCATATTTTAAATTTCTCTGCTTCATATTCATTCCTCTATTTTACTTAATATTAAACTATACCTGACTTTTTAATGTGTCATATATTTGCTTCCAAATTTCTTCACTAAAAGGATCATGCCCAACTCCACTTACTTCTATAAACTGAGCATCTACGCCTAATTCCTTTAATTTATTATAGAAGCTTTTAGATATTTTTATTGGAACATATTTATCTTGATCCCCACTTATAACTAATGTCTTAACTAAATTTTTATTTACCACTTCAATTGGGTTTACTTTTGATAGGCAATCATAGTAATCAAGCTCCTTATCACCTGATAAAAACTCTGGATTTCTCTTGAAATATCCTATACTTTTATCTAAATCGACTATTTCTTGTTGCTTTTCCTCATCAATATTATCATAGTATCTCAAGTCACTAGGCCCGAACATATCTACTAAATATGATAAGTTAAAATCATAGTCATTTTTATTGTCACATATCTTCTGTGCAGCCAATATAGCAATATGAGCTCCTGCCGATGCACCTATTATAATGACTTTATCCTTATCGATACCTTTATCAGAATAATTTTTTACAATATACGTAATTGAATCAATGGCATTATCGACCTGACCTAGCATATTTTCATTTGGCACTAGCCCATAATCAATAGTTGCAGCTGCATATCCATGATAGCTAAGCGTGTAAATTACATTATTAAAATCATCCTTATCTCCTGCAACCCAAGTCCCAGAATGTAAAAATACTACTAAAGGCTTCTTATCACTCTCTGAAGCCTCCTTTGGAATAGCTAAATTAAAATCTAGCTTTCTATTATTTGCTCCTTCTTTATATACTACATCTCTATAATAATCAGCTTGCTCTGTAGGCTGATCTAATAGCTGAAATATTTTAGAGGTTTCTGTTTTCTTATTACATCCTGTAGCTAATAGCATAACCGACATACATAAAACTAAAATACGCTTTAACATACTACACCTCCTAATTTACCCTTGTTTTTTTCACTATTGATAAAACTCTATCGAAAATACTTTTTATACTATTTCTCTCAAAAATAAATCCTTCTACTAAAATTACAGCTACAGCATATATGCTTGTCAAAATAGCATAAAGCACCCAATCCAAATAATTGGATATATCGAATTTTATATAGTAAAATGGAATTACTATAATTATAAAATCTATAAACTTTCTAATTATCCTTATTAATGTACTTTTATAAGATAGATGGGTTACATTCTTAGGTATATAAAACATCAAATCTATATCTCTATAAAGATTAGATAAGCATACACCCGCTAAAATCCCCACTAATCCTAAGTATTTTCCAAATATAAACCCAAACACTATAGCTATCAATGCCTGTGTAATAGTCTGCCATTTAGTCTCCTTATAGTGACCAGCAGATATAACGAGCATCCCCTGTGGAGTTTTTAGATTATGCAAAAATCCATTTAAGACAAATAAAAATGCTATCAACGGCTGATAATAATTAGCGTCCTTTATTCCCGTAGTATAAACATTTACAAATGGCTGTAGCATAATCATCGTAACAGAATAAACAAACGTAATAATCATATAGTAAATACATTCAAATTCTTTGTAGGATTTTTGAAGTGTATCTACTTCATTTCTGACTATAATATCTCCAAATGTAGCAGACAGACCGCTCACAAATATACTCAATATTCCATTTATCCCTACCATCACCATATTAAATACCGAATACACACTGACCATCTTCAAGCTAGTAAGTATAGTGGCAAGAACAGTCGGAGCACCTATGTGTACTGATTGCAATACCTGTAAAAACAGCGCATCCCATCTTTTATTTAATGCACCATTATTAGGTTTTTCATTGAAATCTATATAATTGAAATTTCTTCTAGCATATATTATCAGAATAAGAGATCTAGCATAAAGCGCCACAATAGCGAATATATAAACTACCAATATATTGCACTTTAGCATAGATAAGACAAATATTATTATTGTATTTAAAATAACATACACTGACGATGCTATTGAAATAACATAGGTCTTCTGTGCAGCAGTCAGCAAGGTTCTATATTTAGCTAAGGTAAAGAACTCCAAAAATCCCTTTGCCCCAAGTGCTATGATTAATATAGAAATCGACATCGGTGACAATTCGTCTAGATGAATAAATAAAGGGTATATAAAAGAAAGTGCCAAGACTAATCCTACAAAAAAGTACCCACTTTTCATATAAAAGTTTTTAGCTGCTACGACTATAGCACTTATTGCCTTATGGTCATCATCTGCCAATGGCTTATATAATGAATAGACAGTAGCTCCAGATAATCCAGCTTCGACAAGGTTAAAATAAGTTATAAATTGATTTATAGAAGATATCAATCCATTGATTTCTGATCCATAATAAACAAGCATTATTCTAGGCACTATAAATCCTGAAATCATTACTATTGCCTGATACATAGCTGTAGTTATAGAATTTTGCAAAAAAGTTTTCGTTCTAGACATATCTACCATCTTCCCAATCTTTTTAATATTTTTCTTTTTATTTTTGTTTTGTACCCGCCGTAGCCAGTGTATTGTTTTAATATATATTCAAAGCCGTGATTTTGATAATCTCTCCAGAACCTGTCCATTTGAGTAGACATATCAGTAGAGCTTTTTAATCTAGGCTGCATAGCCTGATCTAATGATACCTCTTCAAAATACAAATCGTCCTTTATTTTATCAAATAAATCTACACCCTTTTGAGTATTTAACATAACAGACGATACACCCCTGTTGTCGTCGAAATTCTCAACTACCTTGTCTATCCCCCAAAAATCACCTAATGTAATATCAGAGGGTCTTTTAGTATTGGTAAATTTGCATACTGAACAGCTAGGTCTAATAGCTGTCCCCATATGATACAGCTCTGTATAGTATTTAGAAATTATCTTCTCCCCATTTTCAAGCTCATAGCTCTCCATATGAGAATTCCATCCACACGACTTATCTCTAAAGTCGAATCTAATTATCCTTGAATTATATTTATTTTCGATAAAATCTCTATAATCCTTGTATAGCTTAGGAGTTGGAATACTATGACATATCAAATCGCAAACTATCAGGTTATCCTTATATATATAATCACCTATATAGCTTCTAAATCCAGCAGTTTGACAAGGAGTCCCTGAAAACACGACATATTTCCCATCGTCTAAATCCTTCTTCGCCATTTTAAAGCAATCGCCCATATCGCTTTGGACATATTTAGAGCCCTGCAAAGACTTTATATCCTCATAGCTATCGATTCTCATATGTACTACATCTAGGCTTTCATCAAACCCACATCCGTATACTACACCGTTTTTGCTGTTTAAAATATAATCTGCACAGGCTGCAAACATCCCACCTGAACGACTCTTAGCTCTAACTGAATTGTCCTTATGCTTTACAGCGTATACCTTTGGTTTTTCCAAAAGGCTCGATTTATCGTAATTATCATTAAACTCACAGACACTTTTACATTTACCGCAGTCAACACACTTCTCTTCGTCTATAACTGGATATAAAAAGCCTCTCTCATCTGGCTTCATGGCAATTGCCTCCTTAGGGCATACACCTTGACATGCGCTACATCCACTGCACTCTTCAGCCTTATTGAATATCCTCATCAAATTCGCCTCCATCTGAGATTTGCTTTAAATATTCTACACATTCATCGACATTTGATTTCAAGGTTTCATTTACAAAGCCATAATCTATAGCTTCAAATATTTTTTCAACCTCGTCTACATCTCCAACTCTATCCTCTAAGCTCAACAGCTTAAGCAGAGTAAGCGCTCTTGAATTATGATTTTGAGCTCTCTTATCTAAATGCACAGAAAAGCTCTTATTAAATAAAATCGAAAATGCTAAACCGTGAAAAGAATCTGTCACAATATATTTAGCATTTTTAAACCATCCGACAAACTCCTCTGGAGATGTAGTTCTCTCTGCTATAAAGGATTTATTTATCCTCATCTTAGCCTGAACTACAACTACCTTCAGTCCAGTCTCCCTTGATAGCTTCTCTGCATATTCAAATACATCAGTTTTGTTTAACTTATATACAAGTATGTAATCATCTTTAATCGAAGGCTCCTCTGCTATTTTTTCCCACTCTTCCTTACTAAGCAAAAATACAGGGTCTAATGTAACCCTTGCATCTCTACCTACTAAATCCTTTACAATTTGCAGCCCTTCATATTCTCTGACTGCAATATTATTAAAATCCGATAAAAGTCTTTTGTACTCTCTCTGGTGCTCAACTGGTATTGTTGAGACACCAAAGCTTGCAGCGTATGAATTTTTCTTCTTAGAATCAGATAAAAAATCTAAAAAATAAGTCTTATCAAAATCATTTAATCTATAGTTCCACACCTGATCGCTTCCACATACAAATAAATCGTAATCTTCCTCTATATCCTTGATATTTTGAGAGTTGACCTCACGACTTAGGTTTAAATTCTTATTTATAAAATCTTCAAATCTCTTATTTTTCTTTATTCTTATAGGAAAATTATAAAACGCCAATATAATATCCTTTAAGCTAAACGATTTAAAATACAAAACAGAATATATCTTATTAAAATATTCATTTTTATAATCTACGACCTCTACATCATTTCCCAATTTTTCTAATTTAGATTTTAATGCATATGCCTGCAAAACGGCGCCGTAATTTATAGCTCTATGAAAAGTTAAAATACCTATTTTCATAATCTCTAAGCCTGTCCTTTTCTAAAATTAAATTTTTTATGTTTTCGTTTTTCACCATAACTATAGTAATATCCATAATCAGAGCTATTCACCTTAACCTTTGTTAAAATACTACCTATTATTTTAACATCAGCCTTATCTAATATTTCCCTAGCCTGTACTGCCTCATCTAAGTCGACCTCATTATATCCCACAATAAATACAACTCCATCGCTTATCTTAGATAATATACTAGCATCTGCAAATACTCCTACTGGAGGTGTATCTACAAATACATAATCATATCTACCTCTTACATCTGATATAAAGTGCTTCATTTTTTCAGATGATAATATATCTACTTGGTTGATAATCTTTTGACCTGCAGTTATTACATCTAAATTATCGTTTATTTTTTGAACTACATCATCAAATTCATTTTTGCCCTTTAATAGCTCTACAAGTCCATTTTTATTATTTATATCCATGATTTTATGAACCTTAGGCTCTCTTAAGTCACAGTCTACTAGTAGAACTTTTTTATTTTCCAATCTAGAGAAAAACACGCTATTATTACATATAGTAGTACTCTTACCTTCACCCTTGTGAGTACTTGTAAATACTATTACGTTATTTTTGTTATCTATGTTAGAAAACTCTAAATTAGTTCTAATTTTCAAAAATGACTCTACAGCATCCATATTTAGATTATCATCTGCTAAAATCACTTTATCCTTCATATCCTTGATTTTAGGGATTTGCCCTAATAAAGTAACCCTTAGCTTAGATTCAACATCCTCTTTACTTTTTATCTTATTGTCTAATATTTGTTTGAAGAATACTATCATCAAGCCTAATGCAAAGCCACCCACTAAGCCTACTAGTGTAAAAATAACTAAATTAGGCTTTTCGACTTCTTCAGGCAAGCTAGCCTTATCTATGACCTCGATACCAGCTACTTTAGTTATCCTAATTACCTCCTCTTCAAATAGGCTCGGTATAGTATTGCATATCTTCATAGCTCTGTCTGGATTTTCATCTAAGATATTTACCTGTATTACCTCTGTATTATTTAATATCTCTACCTCTATATAGTCCTTTAAATAATCCTCGTATTTAATATCTAAATCAAATTGTTCTATTACTTGATTTAATATAGTTTTTGATGTAAGTATTTCCATATATGTACTAGCTATTTTACGAAAATACTCTAAATCACTAACTGCATATGGTGAATTAGCATATTCATCCTTATTTTCTTCACTTAGATTTCTATTTACAATCAATGTCGTAGTAGCTTGATACAACTGAGGCATCACAAACTTGCTGACCACAAAAGCCCCCAGCCCACATACAAATGTACTTATTACAATTATCAATATATTTTTTCTTATTATTTTTAAAATCTTCCTAAGATCTATCTCCACTATATTATCCATATTCCCTCCTAATATTAAAAAGTCATACCAAAATTCCAAATATCAACGAAAACATCACAGCATAAGTATGTACAAATGCCGACTCCGAAGTACTTGCTATCAATAAATAGCAAAAAAGCATCATCGCTGCAAAATATTTTCTATTATTTTTACGATTATAAGCTCTTTGTATCTTTTTGAAAAATATCAACAATATAGCTGAATATCCCAAAAGTCCTAGATATCCTAATTGACCTAATATCATAGGCCAAAAGTTATCAGATATAAAGAAGTTATACACTTCTCCTAGTCCCCAAATTTTGTTGAGTCCGTATATATAATAAACAGGAGAATACATCTCCTTCGATGGATGCGAACCATAGGTACCAAACCCAGTACCAAATGGGAAATAATCTCTAGCTATATAAAATGAATTTCTCAATAATTGTTGTCTTGCTCCATCCTCTAAATCAAAAAAATAATACGATATTTGATCATAAGCTAAAAAAATCCCCAAAGCAGCTATTACAAACCAAAAACCTATAGAAATTTTCTTAGAAAACATCATCATATAAATATATGAAATCACTATAATAACCGCCATTACAATTGCCTTTGATCTTAGAGTCAACGTAATCATAATCAAGAGCATTCCTAAATATAAATATGTAACCTTCGATTTTTTTACCTCAGAATAAACAATCAGCGCAAGTAAGCATATACACACGCCAGCGACAAATGTAGGATGACTATAAAAAAGATACAACGATCTCAATCCATATCTAATTTGTGTCCTAAATATATGAAATACATAATCTAGGCAAGTCAACGCAAATAAAACTAAAGTTATTATCTTACAATTGATATTCAATATAGACTTTATTCTATCCCCATTCATCTCTGATGCAAATAATACCTTGCTTGTAAAATAAGCTAGATAAAACTTCCACACTAGCAATATATCCTGAAATACTGCTGAAAAAGGCTGATACTTATATTTAAAATTTGAGTAAAGACCAAAACAGGTTATAATCCCTAATAATACAACTATAATGATGTCGTCCTTTTTCACACGAGCCCTTCCATTTGAAAGCATTAAATATAAAAAGGCTATAGGAAATATAAAAACAGAAAACAGCTCATCAAAGTATTTAAAAGGACCTATTATCTCCTGTATTAAATTTTGAAATATAAATATGTCGATACATAATATAAAAAAAACCTGTCTATAATTTACTCCCTGTAAATAATCGATTATTTTCTTCCCTAGATAAATATCCTCTTTCTTTGCCAAATCATTAACTTGCATTTTTATCTCCAAATAATTTTTTTATTGTGCTCAATATTATTTTAATATCAACTAGCATACTTCTCTCTGAAATATATTTAAGATCTAACTCCATCCACTCATCAAATCCTATGCTATTTCTTCCCCCGATTTGCCAATAACAAGTCAAACCAGGCTTCACATAAAGTCTTTGCATTTCGTATGCAGAATAAGACTCTACTTCTCTTGGTATAGGAGGTCTAGGACCTACTAAGGACATGTCCCCCTTTAAAACATTCACAAATTGAGGAAATTCATCTATGCTGAATTTTCTAATTACCTTTCCGACCTTAGTAAGCCTTGGATCATCCTTTATCTTAAAGACTGGACCGTCCATTTCATTTTTATGCTTTAAATCCTCTAAAAGCTCCTCTGCATTAGGCACCATGCTTCTAAATTTATACATCTTAAATACTTCACCATTTAACCCATTTCTGTCTTGAGCGAATATAATACTGCCCTCTGGACTGTCTAATTTTATCAAAATAGATACTATTAGAAATACAGGTGAAAATATTATAAGTGCAAATATTGAGCCTAATATATCCAATAATCTTTTAAAAAACAAATATATTTTATTATTATTTATATCTATAGCGACATTTTTCTTTGTCATCAATACTTTTTTGTCAGAGACCTTTCCCTGCATGACACCACCTCATTTTTTACAAATTAAATTCCTCTATCGCCATTTCCTTTAACTTAAATTTTTGTGGTTTACCTGTTATTGTACAAGGGAAATCTTCAATAAATTTCACATATCTAGGTGTTTTGTAGATGGCTAGACGTTGTTTTACATATTCCTTTACGTCCTCCTCTGATAATTGATATCCATTTTTCAATATTACATACGCCATTACTTCTTCACCGTATTTTTCGCTAGGAACACCTACTACCTGTACATCCTTTATAGCCTCGTGCTTTAGTAGTACACTCTCTATCTCCTTAGGGTGAATTCCTTCTCCACCACGTTTTATCATGTCCTTCTTACGTCCGCAGATATATAGATATCCTTCCTCGTCCATGCTAGCTAAGTCACCTGTATAGAACCAGCCCTCTTCATTTAGACATCTTTTAGTTTCTTCCTCTTTATTGTAATATCCGTCCATATTACCTAGGCCTTTTACAGATATTTCACCGACTGTATTGCAAGGAAGCTCCTCTTTAGTCTCAGGGTCTACAATTTTTACATCGTAAATTCTAGACGGTCTGCCTATAGAATGAGTAAGCTTTTCATATGGATCTGATAAGCTCGTAGTAGTTACACTTGGTGACTCTGTAAGTCCATAAAGTACAAACACCTTTTCCACCTTAAAATCCTTAGATAAGCCTTCCACTAATGCCGGCGGGCAAACAGCTCCTCCTAATAAACATTTCTTATGATTTGATAAGTTGTAATTATCTAAATTCTCATAATGCATCATAGCTATGTACATAGTAGGTACACCCATTGATAAAGCGACCTTTTCAGCTTCTACCGCCTTTAAAAACTTCGATGGTGAAAATCCATCCATAATTACACTTTTTGCACCAACTATCAACGGATATACTACTAATCCATATAATCCAAAATTATGGAACATAGGCAATGAAGTTCCTACAGTATCCTCCTCATTTAACCCCATTCCCTCTATAGCACCTATTATGCTATAAAAAATCGAACGTTGATTTACCATAACTCCCTTTGGATCACCAGTAGTTCCTGATGTATATAAAATATTTACTATATCAGTTGATTTCACAGAATTATACATATCCTTTAAAGTTTTATCATCTATATCGACAGAATCCTCTATAATAGATTCTAATTCATAATCGAAAATTATTTGCTTAAGATTTGGATAATTAGAAGATTCAATTATATTATCCTCGTTTTGAAATGCATTAGGAATAAGATTTTTTATTATGCCTTTGCAATTGATTGATTTTATCTCCTCACACATAATTATAAATTTACAATCGCTGTCTTTTATTAAATAATCCATTTCTAGCTCTTTATTAGCAGTATTCACCAAAACACCAACAGCGCCTAATCTAGCCAACGCCAAATAAAACAATACCCACTTATAGGAATTTGGAAGCCATATCATAACATGATCCCCTTTTTTAATTCCTCTTTTTATAAAGCCTTTGCTTAATTTATCAATCATATCTCTAGATTGATTCCACGTTATCTCTACATTAGAATCTATATCCTTTATAAAAATATTATCCCCACGTCTTTCAACAGTATGAGAAAATACTCTATCCACTGTAGACTCAATATTTACTATCTCATTATACATAAACCTTTTACCCCCTATGAAAATTTTCAATTGTAAAAATTTGACTATTTCCTTATTATATATTTTTTGACATATATTTTCAATAAATTTCATATATTTGGAAATTTAATAATTACTTTGAATATACTGTCAAACTTTTTAGAATTGAGGTCATTGAATAACCCTGACAAAAGGAGATATTCCTCTCAGATAAAATTTTTTAAAGATCTTTCCCCTATATATATGCACACCTAAGGTATTGTGATTATATTTAACAACTTTGTGATACAGGTTTGGTTATTTTTTTGTCGTTTTTTTAATTATGGAGAGAGCTTTTGTTATTTATTTTGTTTTGTCTTTAAATAATTCTATCTAGATATATTGGATAAAGCCCTACGGTCTTGGATAATTGTTGAGTATTACAGATCTGTTCGTTTATAGGCCTGTATTTCCGTCACAAAGTCGTTAAATATAATCATAATGGGGCGAAATACTTTGTATTGTATTTATTGAAATCTGCTTGGCATAATGATTTTATATACAAAAAAGAGAGTATTTCTACTCTCTCTTACTCAAACTCTATCAATTGTAAGTCTAAAAAAGCCACACACAATAAACTCAAAGCTTTATATTTGCCGTGTTCAGAATAAAATCTTTCCTGATATTCAAATACATCCATATTTGTTTGAAAAAAATCATCTATATCATAAGAATCTATCCCAAGCTCCTTTATTGCAAGCTCAAATTGTTCAATGGATTTAATTATAGATTCTTCATTTATACGTCCTTGAAACATTTTTTGCTCATGCAAATAATGCTTAAGAGCATCACCAGTTTCAAATTCACTTTTATATGAATTATCATCAAAATTAATTACTAGCTTCTTCATAATTATAATCAGGTATACCTCCAAAAACTCCTCCGAGATACATCTTTTCTATATTTTGCGCCTCTCTCGGTCTTTCCTCTGATGCTCTTCTAATTTGGCTTCCACTATCTTTAAACTCAGTTATGTAAATTTGATCTGGTCTAAAGATAGAATTTGATAGTAAATTAGTCGAATGTGACACTAAAAATAGCTGAGAATTGTTGGAATTAGTCATAAAAAATTTTACCAATAGCTCTTCTAATTTGTTGTGTAATCCGCTACTAAACTCGTCTATTATCAACATTCCATCGTTTTGTACACAATAAAAAAATGATGGTAACAAATTCAACAATGTTTTATTACCCAATGACTCTAAAAAGTATGGAATTGGCTCTCCAATTCCTTTTCTTTTGAAAAAAATTGCCTTTTGCTCCTCTGATTTGATGGCAAATCTATTTCCATAGCATTCATCACAGTACTCTATTCTTTGCTCGAAATTCAATTTTTCAAAAAAATTATTTATGGGCTCGACACCATATTTTTCGATAAATGGTTTTATAGTTATAGGGTCTTTTTTTCCCATGTAAATAGTTTTATCATATGCATTTATATATATAGAATTTAATAGAAATTCAAACCATTTTTTTAAGGTATTATACCCCCTGAATTTTGTGTTAAAATAAATCTCTCTAATCAACAGGGAATCATTATCCAAGCCTTCAAAAATTGGATTTTCTGTTATATTAGATTTTCCGGTATCTCCTATTCTATCGATTAAAATACTGCCATCTAGATACAATTTTTCTATTAAAATGTCACTTATTCTATCGTATTCGATGTAGTATTGAATACAAGAGCTGCTGATTTCAAATGTATATTCTAGTATCATATTTGTATCGTCTGAAAACAGGCAAAAATCATTTATAAATCGAGGCTGTTCCTCTTTAAATAAAAGTCTTAATAGCTTTGCCATTGCTTTTATTACAGTAGTTTTTCCTGATGCATTTGCTCCTACAAAGATTCCACCTTTTAACACTCCATTGCTTACATTGGTGTCAGATAGTATTTTATAATTAGTCTTTTTTAAATCTATTGTTGTTTCTTGTTTGAAAGATCCAAAATTTTTTATTCTCATTTTAGTTAACATATTTACCAACTCCTTATATTATATTATAAGCAAAAGGTAAAATTTTTACACTATTTTTTTATTAAAAGTAATTTTTTTACTTTTTTTATATATTTATATTTTATCATTTTTATAACATATAGAAATGCTAGATATTTATAAGTATTATATGGATTTTTCTTTTCAGATAGCTTATGATATTTATCTTCTTTTTAAACCTCTATACCTCTGTCACAAAGTTGTTAAATATAATTACAATGAGATAATCATAGTTATTATGTAATTATAGTTTTTTTTTATTTTAAATTAATAAAACCGACTTGCTTATTTTAACAAATCGGTTCTATATTTTAGTCATCTATATCCTTTTTATCCTTCTCAAAAAATAAATGAAAATTAGAAGACCTACTTAAAGAATTTTTCCCCTCCTTCAAAAACTCCCATGTATCTAAATATTCACCTTCTACCTTAAACTTTGGACTATTTATAAATTCTACAAACCCGCTCACATTTTCGGCAAATCTGTCACTAAATTCATATGCAAGTTCCGCTTTTGTATCATCTGGTACATTTTGCTCATTATGTAACACATGTTCTAAATTGCAGCAGAAAAAATACATTTTATAATCAAGTCCACCTATTTTTTTAGTTGTGTAAAGTTTATTTAACAAGTTTCTTTTCCTATTATTTCGTTCTATAGCATTAATTTTATTTGGTGCTTCCATATGATCTTCAAAATACATTATTTCCTTTAAACTACTTTCTTCTACCACAGTATCATCATCTACATAAACACCATCTATATCAACTAAATGTACAACTTTTGCTATATCCTTTTTAGAAAAGTGGTTATTAGCTAAAAAATAATTTATTAGTTCATTTATCCTCTTTTTTATATTAGTAGGATTAGATTTTATATCTGATGTAATATCTCCATGTACTACTTCAAATCTTACATTTTCATCCTTAAATAATCTCGACAAAATTAAACCTAAAGAACTTTCATCAGTTGGTCCCTCTACTATAAATAATAATACCTTCTTCTTTGCCATAACCTATTTCTTCCACGCCTTTCTAAAAGAATAACTTATCTCATACTTATTAGTCTCATCGTACAACTCTTCTTTTTGTCCTCCAAGCACAATTCCTCTATAGTAGACATCGCGCAAGTTATTCGTAGGTTTTACATTTGTCAAGCTAATATATCTATTTTCTGGATTAGTAGTCGTAAACACAACTAAATCCTTATTCAATGTTTCTAAAGCTCTAAGATTGTGAGATGTAAATATCAACTGACCTTTTGCCTCATTCCCTAAAATCGCTAAAATTTCACCTAATAAATACTCAAAAATCCCAGCATCTAATTCATCTATAGCAACTAATATTCTTTCATTATTGTACATTGCTATTAAGGCACTTAATATACAAATTATTTTCTTTATACCATCTGATTCATATTTTAAAGGAATTTCTCTATCTCCCCTTTTAGAAAATAACTTGATTTCAATCATATCATTTCCTTTTTTACCTTTAAATTTACTACTTTTAAGCAATATTTCTAAATTAGGAATGATTGATGATATAACGATATTTATTTGATTTATAATTTTTTCTATTACTAAATATCTTTCTTCCTCTAATTCTGAAGTTTCAAATAAATTTATAAGTATACTTCCACCTGTAATTTTATTACCGTCTTCTATTCTGAAATTAAACGGCATAGCTATATTGCTATTTGCCATACTTAATTGTCTATTATTTATTACAAATAAATTAAACATACTATAGTATTTAAGATTTTGTACTATATTAAACATTTTATCTTCTAAATTATCTTTTAACACCTTTATCATTTTATTAGAAAAAATAAATGAAGTTGAATTTTCTTGAGACATACTTTTAGCAACATCTATTTGTATTTTAGTATCTATATTTTTTGCAATTTCATCATATCTGCCTTTTGGAGTAAATATATATTCCTGATTTTCAATATTATAATCCATAATATGTATTTTACTCCATTTGCCAGATTCACTTTTATACGAAAAAGACAAACTCTCTTTATTTACCAATATTACCTCTTCATCTTTTTCAGAAATATCATCATTTAAATAATCTGATACAAATTCTTCATCTATTTTCTTTCTTGTCTTTATCTCAAAATCATAAAATACTTTATATAGTTCATTATCATTATTGTTTTTTAACAAAAATTCAAATCCAAGTTTACAATATTCCTTTTTATTTCCTATAAGATATTTAGTATTTGGACTTATACTTCGTCCAGATAAAACAGCTTTAAATAAATCCAACGCTTCTATAACAGCTGTTTTCCCAGATCCATTTTGTCCGTAAATGCCCAATATATCCGAAAAAACATTTTTTTTATTATTTTCACTAAATCCTAACTTACCCTTATCGACATTCTTAAAATTTTCTAAATATATATTTTTTAATCTGATTATATCGTTCATAGTATAACCTCCATCGCCTATACTTACTTTATATCATTAATATACCCTATTTTCAATTATTTTATTCAAAAAAGTTATTTTTTATTACTTTTTCCGAATAAATATAGGAAATTTTAGACTTTATAACTGCAAGACTTTTATAAAAATAAGAAAATCCCAATAAAAATTATAGTAATTCTTATTAGGATTTATCCAACTTCAACACTTATTTGATATTAATTTTATTCATTAAAAGTTTCAAAAGCTTTTTCTATACTATCTTGACTAATTATTCGATCATTCATTTTAGAAAAATCACTTTTCATTTCAATATCTATAGCTTTAACTAAAATCTCATTTGCATCAATTATATTAAATTTATCAATCTCTTCTAATTTATCACAGAAATAATCTATTGTATTAATTTTTTTATTGTTTACAATTACTTTTTTGCCCCAAAATAAATCCAATATTGATTTATTTAATCTATTTTTATCTAAACTTAATAGCTTAGAAATTGTTCTCTCAATAAACTCTTGTATATCTCCTTTTTTCCATTCTAATCTTAATATATTTGACTTAAAGTCTTTTAATAGATATACTTTATCAATATTATCATCATCTTGTTTAAATATTTTTATTGCTATATCAATATTATTCTTTTCAAAAAATGTACTTATTAACTTTAATCCCTTTAAACATTTTGACATCATTTCATAATCTAGCCAATTTGAGCTATTAATAAATATTACTATTTTATTATAAATATCCTCATATAACATTAAATTTATTTTATCTTTATATATTTCTTCTTGTTTACAAACTTTAAC
>NZ_JAXEWM010000066.1:0-13562 GCF_034113885.1 Intestinibacter sp. | reverse complement strand
CAGACAGGACACGCTGTCGGCATATTAAAGTCTATCTCTTCTCCTGTTCTCTTATCTGTTACAACCTCTACTACCTGTGGAATTATATCTCCTGCTTTTTGAACCAATACTGTATCGTTTATCTTTATGTCTTTTTCCTTTATATAGTCTTCATTGTGAAGTGTGGCTCTACTTACTGTAGTTCCTGCAAGTCTTATAGGTTCTAGAACTGCTGTAGGAGTTATAGTTCCTGTTCTACCTACTTCTACTATTATATCTAGCAATTTAGTTTCTTTTCTTTCAGCAGGAAATTTATATGCAATCGCCCATCTAGGACTTTTTGCAGTATATCCCATTTGTTCTCTCTGTGCTAGGTTATTTACCTTTATAACCATTCCATCTATTCCAAATGATAAATCCTCTCTATGATCTGTCCAGTATTTTATATGATCTATTATTTCATCCATAGTTTTAAATACTTTAAAATTTGGACTTACTGAAAAGCCTAGCTCTTTTAGGTATTCTAGTGATTCACTATGAGTTTTGAACTCTCTAGAATTTATATCCTCTAAATTGAATATAAATATATCCAATGGTCTTTTAGCTGTTAATTTAGAATCTAATTGGCGTAAAGATCCAGCAGCTAGATTTCTTGGATTAGCGTATAGAGGTTGATCCTGTTCTTCTTGGATTTTGTTTATTTTTTCAAAATCCTCCTTAGAAATATAAACCTCTCCTCTTACTGTCAATTCTCCATTTTCCTTTATATTAAGTGGAATATTTTTTATAGTCATTAAATTTTTAGTTATATCTTCTCCGACTATACCATTACCTCTAGTAGCTCCACTTTCAAATACACCGTCGTTGTAGTTTAATCCAACTGATAGACCATCTATCTTAAATTCAACTACGTATTCAACCTCACCCTCTACAGCCTCTCTAACTCTCAAGTCAAAATCCTTTAAATCTTGCCATGAATATCCATTTGAAAGACTTAGCATAGGTATTTTATGCACTACCTGATCAAATTTATCTAGAGGCTTTCCTCCGACTCTATTTGATGGCGAGTCATTTGTTTTTAATTCAGGATTCTTATCTTCTAGCTCGATTAATTCCTTCATTAAATTATCGTACTCAAAATCCTCTATCTCCGGTGAATCCTGATTATAGTATTTTTCATTGTGATAATTTATTAAATTTCTCAATTCTTCAATTCTTTTTTGAGCGCTCATATTTAAAATAACTCCTTAACTATTTTTTATAATTTTACCATAAAATTTTAATTAATACCCTCTGTTTATATTTACTAAATTTGATACTGTTTCTCCTTTTATGTATTTCTCTAAATTAGAATAAATCATTTGATCTACTCTCTGTCTATTTCTATCTGAAGCCCAGCAATTATGTGGTGTTACTATTACATTTTCAGCCTCCCATAGAGGACTATCCTCTCTCAAAGGTTCATTTTCAAATACATCTAAGGCAACACCCTTAAATTTATCTAAAAATTGTACTAAATCATCTTCTTTTACTAATTTACCTCTTCCTACATTTATAAAACTAGAGCCTTCTTTCATTAAAGCAAATTTCTCTTTATTTATCATACCTTCTGTCTCTGCAGTACAAGGCATTGTACTGACCACAACATCACAATTTTTAAAAATTTCATCGATTTGATCCTTAGAAAAGCATCTATCAAAATAATCTACATCTCGTCCATTAGTATTGTAGCCCCATAGCTCTACGCCAAATGCCTTTAATCTTTTAGCCGATTCCACAGCAATCATTCCAGTTCCTAAAAATCCTATTCTCTGACCGTATAATTCGCTTAGAGATAAATCCATACTCCAAAGCTTTTTATCCTGTTTAATATGGAAGGCTCTAGCTTTTTTGTATATTTCTAATATACACATAACTATCCACTCAGACATAGGAATACTATATCCGCCCCTATTGTTAGATACCTGTATATTTTGCGCTAAAATTTTTTCTTTAGGCAATTGATCAAATCCTACACTTGTCAATATTATGTATTTTAAATTTTTCATTTTAGATATATCAAGTGTTTCAAATGGATTATACGCTACTAAAATATCTGCATCATCTGTTTCTACACTATTTTGTAGTCTCTTCTCTGGAATACAAACTACTTCATATCCCAAATCCTTTATTCTATTAAATTGTTCTTCCTTTACTCTCAAATTAAATAAAACCTTCATTCCCACATCTCCTTTTAAAATAATAACTTACATTTGTATTCAAAAAAAAATTGAGATGTATTCATCTCAAATATTAAATATCAATATCTACTTTTTTAGTATATATTTAATATCTGTAATATTTTATTTATTGTGATTTGCAGTCTTCCCTTTAGAAAGAGCTTTTCTTTCTTCTTTTAAATTATAAATCAATGTATTTAAAGACCAGTCTATTGAAACCTCTGTAACCATAGCTGATAGAGGTCTTCTAATTTTCATTTTTTTCAAGCTATCTAAAAATGCCATAACTCTATTATTTGGAATATTATTAAATATTACAGCCTTTTCAATCCAAGCTTCGTCATTGTCATCAGAAATATTTCCATCTAATATATCCTTTATTTTTGTATTTCCATTTTTACTATTGACAACTATTCTATCTTTTATCCCTACAAAACCGCTTACTGTCTTAATCGCTGTAAGCTCTTTATTATTAAAATTAACTAAAATTACACAGCTTCTATCGTGTATATTTTCTTGTTCACTATCGTTTATTTTTTTAAATGTCATTTTACTGCTCCTTTATACTAAAATTTATATTTTACCCACGCCACTAGATTTATGGGCTGTATCTTTAATTTGAAAATGAGTAATAATAGTCATTATACCACTTCCTATCAAAATTAGATAATATACCAATCCTCCATACAACAGAACTGCATATCCTAAAATTGGCTTAGGAAATACGTTTGCAAATATAGTAAAAAACGCCAACTCATTCGCTCCTATATTACCCGGAGTTGGTATAGGTGAAACAGCCATATATAAAAACGTCTGTAAAGTTATCATATACATAAAATGATACTGACTTAAATTAAACGCCTTATATATCCAAAAAGAAACACTGAAATACGCAGACAGCTGCACTACAGTTAATATAGTCGTTTTTACTAATAATTTTTTATTTGTCATAAAAAACTTAACAGATTGACTGTATTCATCTATAAAAGCGTTTATTTTTTCGTTCTTATCTCTTAAAAATCTCAGAATTCTAAATTTAGACAGATACCCGATTAAAATATTTAATACGAATTTTATTTTTCTTGGATTTAAAATAGCCAATAATCCCATTATAATTGTGAATGCATTTATACTCATCCCTAATATAACCAAAGGCATTACATTCGGCATTTGGCTTCTCAATATACCTGTATTTAAAAAGAAAAATATCATACAATAAATAGTAACTACAGCCTGATACAATAAAGTTTTATTAGTTACTATACCCGTGGCCTCACTAAATGGAACCTTATATTTAGTTAAAACGTATATAAGCATCGGTTGACTTCCAGAGGCAAAAGGCGTAACCAAATTATAATAAAAGCTCATACCAGCTAGCTTAATACCTAAAAACTTTGCTTTTACTTTATATTGAGTATCTATTATTTGCTTTAAAATAATACCTTCTAAAAATATGTACGCTAATATTACGTAAATTCCTATAGCTATATATTTTTTATCTATTATATCTTTTATGTCAGTTATAGCTTTCACATCTAAATTTTTAAAAACTAAATGAATTGTAAATACCATTAAAAATGCTAAAAAGCCGTATTTTAATATTGTATTTCTATTTTTCCTAAAAAAATTCATAATATTCTCCTCTTTATAATTTTCTATATGGCATAAAAATTTTTATTTTTTTAAATAATTATATTTGATCTATTTCACTTATTTATATTTAGTATACACTATAAATATTGACTTTTATTACAAATTTTATCACAAAATTATTACAAACTCTTTTATAATTAAAGATTATTTTAAAAATATATAAAAATTTTTTTTTATTTAAAAATGCAATTTATTTTTTTCTTCTTGCATTTTTGTCGTAATAGTGTTTTAATTCATATATAGAGTTTTTTATTCAAAGGGGGTAATTCAAAATGATAGATTGGAATCCGGATTTATACTTAAAGTTCGGGAAAGAAAGAACTTTACCAGCAAAAGATTTAATATCAAGAATAGGATTAGAAAATCCTGCTCGTATTTTAGACATAGGTTGTGGTTCTGGGAACAGTACTAACGAATTAAAGAAAAGATGGCCTAATGCAGAAATAATAGGTATAGATAATTCATCTTCAATGATTGAAAAAGCTAAATCTCTTTATGAAGATATAGATTTTAGATTAATGGACGCTACAGAAGATCTAAGTGAATTAGGAAAATTTGATATAGTATTTTCTAATGCTGCTATACAACGTATGACAGGACATGAAGAATTAATCAAAAAATGGTTTGCTTTATTAAATACAGGCGGAACTATAGCTATACAATTACCACTAGTTGATGGTATAGCAGGACAACAAGCTTTATATGAATTAGAATACGTTAAAAAATATAAACCTTACTTCGAAGGCAAAAAATTAAGATTTAATAATCATAAACCAACTTTTTACTATGATGTATTATCTCGTTTATCAAGCGCAAAAGATATTCAAATATGGACTACTACTTATATGCACGTTATGCAAGGCTTTGAAGGGATACTTCAATGGTACGAAAGTACAAGTATGAAGGACTACTTAAATGCCCTTCCTAATGATGAATTTAGAGAAAACTTTAAAAACAATTACTTAATAAAACTTAAAAATGTTTATTCTCTAAGAGCTGATGGAACTGCTTTATTCAACTACAAGAGATTATTCTTAGTTGCTTCAAAATCAAAATAAGTAAAATTTAACCTTATTTAAGCGATATTTAGAGACAAAAAAGCTATGATTTATTATAATTCTTAATATAATAAATCATAGCTTTAATTTTTCATTGTATTTTTAACAAAACTTTTCGAATCATTTTTTTATTTTTTATTATTTTAATTTTTTACTTATTCTTTTATTTTTATTTATAAAATAAATATGAAAGATAATTTTTTCTTCTTTCATTTTATTTTTAAAAAATACAATTATTTTTTATTTATTAGCTTCAGAAATAACCTTTTTATGAATCTTTCTATAGACACCGATTAAATACGGTTCATTAGAATATTTCTCTAACTCATCTATCTTTATCCATTTAACTCCACTATTTTCGTCTAACTTCGCTCTCGTACTGCTATTTTCATCTGCTAATAACGCATATGATATACAAAAATGAAGATGTCCACTTACAAATTTTCCTCTTTTAACATGTGGAACTACAGGTAAAATATCAAGAGTAATTATATCTTCATCCAAAACGTTTATATCAGCTACTCCTGTCTCCTCCTTAGCCTCTTTAACAGCTACTTTAAGTAAATCACTCTCTCCATCAGCATGCCCACCTGTCCACGACCATGTGTTGTATATGTTGTGATGTACCATAAGTATCTTATCTAGCTTGTCGTTGAAAATAAGCCCTGAGCTTGTCATATGAGCGTATTCATTCTCTCTATAAAGTACATTATCGTTATTTTTTATAAATTCTAATATAAGTTTTTTGTCATTTTCCTCTTGCTCATTTGTAGGTTTAAAATTTTCTATAGCTTCTATATAATTCAAGTTATCGCCCCCATAACAATAATACTATACATATTTATCCCAACATCAGCTTTAGATGCTCTTGTAATATATGTATTCCTATTTTATTTTCTCCACCTCTAGGAATTATTATATCAGCATATTTCTTAGAAGGCTCTACAAATTGCTCGTGCATAGGCTTTACAGTAGTTACGTATTGATTTAAAACCGATTCTACTGTTCTACCCCTTTCCTTCGTATCTCTTAGTATACGTCTCATAAGCCTTTCATCTGCATCTGTATCTACAAATACCTTTATATCCATCAAATCCCTAAGTCTTGGATCTTCTAATATTAATATTCCCTCTAAAATTACAACCTTCTTTGGATAGACTGCTACTACCTCATTAGCTCTTGTATGCTTAGTATAATCGTATACAGGTCTGTAGATTACTTGTCCTTCTTTTAATTTTTTAACGTCCTCTATCATTTTATCTGTATCGAAAGAAGATGGATGATCGTAGTTTAGCTTCATCCTTTCCTCCATAGTCTTATCGTCATTTGCCAAATAATAATTATCGTGACTTATTAGTTCAATATCGTTTTGAAATAGTTCTTTTATATTATTTACTATAGTCGTTTTTCCAGAAGCAGATCCTCCTGCTATTCCTACTATACATATATTTTTTCTCATTGTACACACCTACTTATTTTTATTGTGATTTTATATAAAATTTGTGTAATTTTATTTATTTATAATTTTTAGCGGAATATAATTTCCTATGTGTTATAAAAAATCATTATTTCTATAATATATTATACAAATTGACTTTTCAATACGCTTTGTATCATTTACAATTTTTACTATATACTATATAAGGAAAGGATGTGAATAAATGGGTGAATTATTGTTAATTTATATAGGACTTTTTATAATTTGTGCAATACTTGCATGGTTTACTTACTCAGCAAAATCAAGTAAATCATTGTCCATAGCTATTATATTGTCATTTATATTTGTAGCATTTATTGGATATATGAATTATTCAGCAGGACCATCAAATTACTATACTTATAAGATAATAGCCGTAGTTTCTGTACTTTTATATTTAATACCAGTTGCTTTAAACACATTAAAATCAAAAAACGATAAAATAAGACCTATATACGTTAAAATATCAAGTATATTAATCTTACTTTTAAATTTATCACTATTGATTCTTTTATAAAATTTTTATAGGGTATGTTGCAAAATAGGGTAAAATCAGGAGTACCAGATATTTTGTGTAAGTTGAGAGAGTTCAAAATTTTTTCTGTAAATAACTTCAAACTCTCTAGATAATTAAACCCCATGATTTTATATCGATCATGGGGTTATTTTTTAGAACCTTTTGGTTCGCAATAGTTTACTATTGTGAAATAAAAATAAATATAAAATATTTATATAAAAAAATAAAAAATTGAAACAAACTGCTCTTTTTTTTCGTTTATATATACGAAGGTATATATAAATAACTATAAGGAGGAGGATTTTTATTATGAAAACAAAAAAATATTTACAATATTCTAAAATAGTAATATAAATTTTATTTATTAGAAAGTGCTTTCAATCTTTTTATTTTTTTAGGTTATAAAGATTATGAACACTTAGGTTATGTATTAATAAAATATAAAGGAGAATAATAAGTTATGAATAAAAAAAGAAAGTATTAGCAGTTATATTGTCTATGTCTATTTTTGTTTGTAATTTAAAACAAACAAGCGCTATTGAAACAGAATTTAATAAAAATATATCAATTAAAAATATTAATGAAAGTTTTAAAGTAGATGAAAATTTAGATGAAATTAATTCTATAATATATAAAAAATCATTAAAAATTAATAATGAAGAATATAAATTATATCCTACATTTGATAATTCTAAAACAGCATTAGAAAATATTTCTATACAAGCAAAAAATGTGTTAAGAGAAATAAAAAGTAGATATGATTTAGGAGAATTTTCAGAGTTTACTTGGAAAGAATATTATGATAAAAGTTTAGATTATGAATCTTATATATGTGATTTATATTATTCTAACAGTAATGAATCATCAAAGTATAAAAATTTAGTAGATGAAATATCTCTTTTACTTGAATTTTTTGATATTTATGAAAATAATGAAAAAAATAAAGAGATTATAGAGTTAGTAAATAATAAAAATATATAATCAGATTATTTGCTAGTCAATTTAAGTGAAAAGTTACCTTATAATAATAAAGTAGCAATTTTAAAGGATAAAAAATATGTAGACATAAAAGAAAATATGGGTTTAAATAATTTAGATAGTAGTATGTCTCAAGATGATTCTGAAGAAGAGGTTTCTGAAGAATATGAATATGTAGAAGATACAGATGATATATATGATAAATGAAGGAGCTTCTTCTACTGCATCAGGAAGTGGGTATTCTCAAAATTATAAATTTAATATAAAAGAAGGCGTAAAATATGCTGATAAATATGCAGAAGAAAAAAGTAATATATATAAATATATTAACGGTGCTGATTGTACGAACTTTGTATCTCAAATAAAACGAGCTGGTGGAGTACCTAGATGTATAAAATATTCAGGGGGAAATGATATTAGGATAAACTGGAGTACTTCTTGGCATTGTATTCCAAAAGAAGATAAATATAGTACAGTTTGGATTAATGCTAATGCTTTTGTAAGATTTTTTGGAGTAAAATATTCTACAAAAAGTTTTATATCTTTTGCTGATAATGTTAAAAAAGGTTCTTTTGTTTCTTTTGATAGAACAGATGATGGAGAATTTGATCATAATGGTTTTGTAACTCATACAATTAGGAAAAAAGGTGAATCTCGTAGAAAAGTTAAATATTTAGATACAAATTTGACATATAAAGATTTTAAATTAGCTCAACATTCTAATCGATATAATGAATGGACTTCAGTAGGTAAAAAAAATCATTGGGAAACATTAAAACAAAGATTCCCAAAAATAAAATTTGTTATTGTAAATTAATAAAAAAAGGAAGGTTTTATAATGAAAAAAAATTTTATTAAATTAAGTATAATTTTTTTTATAGTTTTTTCTTTTGTAGTTATCTTTATTTATGGGCTAAATCCTAAGTATGGATTAACATCTGAACAATTAAAAAAACATGATAATTTAACTGCTGAGCAAACGATTAAAATATTTGCATATTATACAAATAAAGGAAATTTAAATGAAATTAATAATATATTATCACCTAACGTATTAGAGGAATTTAAAGGTTCTGAACAAGATAAATCATGTAATAATGAAAAATATTCTTCAAATTCAATTTTTTTGACAAATATTGAGCAAATAGAGAAAGAAAATAATTCTAATAGAAAAATATATGAAAGAAGAATTTATTTAACTTATTGGAGTGATAATTTATTAGTTAAATTAGGATATAAACCTAATAATAAAAATGCTACATATTCAACAGAAATAGAGTTAATAAAAGAAACAAAAGATTCCAATTGGATTATATTAAATGTGGGAAATCCTATATAAATTCTTTCAATTATAAAGATTTTGTAATATTTATATTTAAAATACAATTTAAATAATAAGTAAGAATAAAAAACAATCCTCCTTGTTAAAATAAAAGATAACAAGGAGGATTTAAAATTCAAAAAAATCTATTTTTAGTATACATAATAGTTTACAATTATGATATTTCTTTTAATATTCTTCGCAATAGCAATAAATTACGAACTTATTGTCTTATTATAATAGTAGCAATATATATGACTTATAATCAATCACAATTAGATTACAAAATAAAATATCATAGTAATATAACTAAAAGAGGCTGTCACAAAATAAAACTTGCGACATCCCCTATTTTTTTAGCATTAAATTGTTTTAACAGGTAACATTTCTATATATCCTCTTTTTCCAATCGGTTCTAACTGGATTCTCGGATTTTCATCATCCCATTTATATCTCCACATAGCTGGATTATATTTTTTGATTGATTCTTGTACCTCTTCAATTGCTTGACAGTAATCCTCCTCTAAAAACGGTTCTCCTTGAAACACCATATAATCTGCTTCTGGTAATTCAATTAAATCAAATCCCTCTGATACCCATCTACACTCTGAAATCCCAAATCAAAAGCAATATCTATAATCTTGCAATCTTCATCTCTCAATCTCAAAGCAGATTTAGATAGCTTTAGTCTTCTGATATATTCGGCTGGTGTATAATTCGTATATTCTTTAAACAAACGGTGTGAATACCACGGTGAAAATAAAGAAATTTTAGCTAAATCAGCGAGAGTAATACTCTCATTGATATGTTTTTCTATATAATCCTGCATTCTCTGTACTGCAATTATTTTATCGTGCATATTTTCACCTCCAATATACTTATCATACACCATCATCTATTTGTTTTCTCGACTTATCTTGCTATTTTAAAAATCTATTCCCAGCGGAAAAATTTAATAGCTGTACCTACACATATCAAAATAATCAAAACCATAATTATTATAGGTACTAACACATTATTTATTTCAGTTCCTAAAGTAGTTGCTTTCAGTATCTTTATCCCTTGTGTAAGTGGCATAATATTTACTACCTTTTGCATCTGAACAGGCATAATTTCATATGGAACAGTCGCTCCTGAAAATACTAGCATCGGAAAATACAATATAGATGCAATTACAGATGCACTTTTGCTATTTTTAGCTATTCCACCGACTAACATCCCTATACTAAGTATTGACATCAAAACTAACAACCAGCCAGCAAAGAAAGTCAAATAAGATCCTCTCATCTCAAATCCCCAAAATAATTTTGCAAAAATCCAAAGAACAGCTACAGAAACTGCTGAATAAATTGTATAAATCGCCAAGTGAACAAATAATATCATAGCTGGACTTATCGGTGTTACTTTAAATCTTTTTAGTATTTTTCGCTCTCTATAATCTGACACTAAAATAGGTAATCCCATTAATCCACCTGCACATATAGCAATTGTACTCAAAGCACCAAATGATTGTTCTATAAAAGAATAATCAGCGCCCTCAAAAGCAGGTTTATTCCCGTAAATAAATCCTAAGATAACAAGTACAACTACCGGCATTATAATCGCAAAAATAACCATATTCATATCTCTAATAGATAATTTTCCTTCTATCTTCAACATTTTACCAAACATCTATTTTCCCTCCTCATCTGAATACCAAAGATATGCATCCTCAAATTTATCACATGGACTATTTTCTATAGCCTCCTCAATTGTACCGTAAAAAACAGTTTTTCCTTTATTTAAAATAAGTATTTCATCACATAATATCTCGACCTCGTCCATAAAATGTGAAGTTAAAATAATTGTCAAGCCATCTTTTTTTAATTTTTCTAATGTCCTCCACACTTCTCTTCTCGCTCTAGCATCTAATCCTGTAGTAAGCTCATCTAAAAATACCACTTCTGGTTGTGGAATAAGAGCAAGAACAATAAATAATCGCTGACGTTCTCCACCAGAAAGAGATTTTACTTGGTTCCTTTCTTTATCAGATATACCGAATTCTTTTAACAATTCTCTCCAATCTGCTGGATTTTTGTATATACATGCTGTTTCTTCACACAATTCATCTACTCTTATTTCTGATTGATAATTTGAATCTTGGAATTGAACACCTATTTTTTCAAATAATTTCTTTCTATCTTTTATTGGATTCATCCCACAAATGCTGACATTTCCCGAATCAGATTTTTTTGTACCTAAAATACACTCAATACTAGTACTCTTTCCAGCTCCATTTGCCCCTAAAATGCCTACAACCGTTCCCTGTTTTACAGATGAATTTAGATTATCAACAGCTGTTTTTTCACCATATGATTTGCAGAGTTGACTTACTTTTATGATTTCTTCCATTTTGGTTTACCTCCTAATTATTTCTTATGTTGATAATTTTATCTTGTTTACTAGGGTTATATCTCGACTATTCTTGCTATTTTAAATATAATATTCTTTACAAACAAAAAAGATATAGAATAGTTGTTCATGATAACTACTCTATATCTTTTCTAATATTATTTAACCATATATTAAATAAATTATTTTCTTTCTTTCATAGTTAAGGCATTTTTCTTACAAGTACTATTACAAATACCACATCAAATACACTTGCTCTCGTCTACTGTAACTTTACCTTCTTTAATTTCAAACACTCCAAAATGACATCTTTTAGCGCATTTACCGCATCCAACACATTTGCTCTGATCAAACTCTATAACATATTTACTAGGCGGCCAAACTCCAATACTTTTTCTTCTTTGTTGTGATCTAAGTACATAACAACAATCACCGCAACAGTTACAAATTCCATTAGGATTAACCGTATGCATTAATCCAGCTTCATGCGCGTCTATAACAACTTGTTTAGCTCTTTCTTTATCCATTTTTTCTACAAAATCAATTTCTAAAGGTTTAAAAAATACTTTTAAATAATCAACAGCAACCTCTGGAACTTTAAACTTTTTAATAAATAAACTATGCAATATAATCACTTCCTATTTAATTTAACTAAATATAATATACAAAATTGTAATTATAAGATGATTGTAATTATACAAATAATTATTTGTCAATTATTTAACTTCCATTCCACAAGGCATAGAAACCTCAGCTGCCACACAATCATTCATAATAGTTTCATAAAGTCTGAAACCACCAGAAAAATTATAACAGTCAAATCCATTTTGGCTTAAAATACGACATGCTATATAGCTTCTAAGACCACTTTGACAATTTACATAAACTGTTTTTCCTTTTTCTAATTCGCCGATTCTATCACGCAATTCATCTACAGGAATATTTATAAATCCATCAAAATGACCTTTTGCGTATTCACCAGGTGTTCTAGTATCAAGCAAAATTACACTTCCGTCCCTTGGAAGATCATCTACTTCATCCCAGAAGAACTGTTTCAAAAGCCCATTTGAAATGTTTTCAATCATAAATCCAGCCATATTCACTGGATCCTTTGCAGATGAATAAGGAGGTGCATAGGCTAAGTCTAAATCCTTTAAATCAAATGCTTTGATTCCTGCATGGATTGCAGTTGCAAGCACATCAATTCTTTTATCCACACCTTCATATCCTACAATTTGAGCTCCAAGTAGCTTATAAGTTTCCTTTTCAAATAGTACCTTCATAGTCATGGCCTTGCCACCTGGATAATAAGAAGCATGACTCATCGGTGATAAATAAACTTTGTCGCAGTCGATACCTAATTTTTTCGCAGTTTTCTCATTAATTCCTGTTGTCGCAACTGTCATATCAAAGACTTTTATAATTGAAGATCCTTGAGAGCCAAGGTATTTGCTGTTACCACCGCAAATATTATCGGCAGCGATACGTCCTTGTTTGTTTGCAGGTCCTGCTAGAGGAATCAATACATTTTCATCTGTAACACAATGTTTTACTTCTATTGCATCACCAACTGCGTAAATATCAGGAATCGATGTTTCCATTTTATCATTTACTAAAATACTATCCTTTATTCCTAACTCTAGTCCAGCCTGTTTCGCAAGATGTGTATCTGGTGTTACACCTATAGCCAAAACTACCATATCTGCTTTTAACGATTTTTCTTCTTTAAGCAATACCTTTATGCCCTCGTCTTCTCCATAAAATCCTTCTACAGTTTGACCAAGCATTAAATTTATACCCTTACTTCTCATTTTTGCATGAACAAAAGTTGCCATATCGTAGTCTATTGGATTTAATAATTGTTTTGGACGTTGAACAATTGTTACTTCCATACCTAAATCACGCAAGTTTTCTGATACTTCTAATCCAATATATCCCCCACCTGCAATAACAGCAGATTTTGGTTTAT
>NZ_JAXEWM010000065.1:0-18938 GCF_034113885.1 Intestinibacter sp. | reverse complement strand
ACATACCACTGTAATCGTTCTTTGAACCCTTGTTCATAATTGATCTTCCAAGCATCATATCTCCAACAACAGTACCCTTAACTAAGCTATCTCCATCGTAAGCGCTTTTAGTTTTTGTGGCGTTGTCTTTGTCAATTGCATCTCCCATTGTGCCTGCTCCAAATACTACTAGAGATAGTACCAATATAATAGCTATTACAGACTTACCTGATGTTTTAGGCTGTCTTTTTATGAAAGCTTGTATTTTTTCTTTTAAAGTTAATTTTCTTTCCATAAAAATCACCTACACTAAGTAAACTATTTGCATTATTCCATAAACTACAGCAGTCATGACAAGAGTTGAAACTAAAGTTAATTTCACACCTTGCTTACAATAGCAGTTTGATAGTAATGCAGGCACTATTATACCTATTCCTCTAAACTCGAAAGTAGGAAATGGTGTCATTGGATAAATGGCTTCAAAGATAAGCTTTAATGCTACGGCTATTACAATAGTCGCAACAAATCTTCTTCTACCATATAGTATAACAAACTTAGGCAATATAAAGTTTACAATGCCGTAAGTTATAAACGAAACTAAAAATATTAATACCATTGTTATAGGTGAATCAAAAACTAAAGCCAGGTAACTTGCAACGATAATTCCACCTGGTGTGATTCCAAATGACTCTACAAATAGTAAAGTTGCGACAACACCTATTACTAATGACATGTAAAAATCTGTTATATACATTTGTCCTCCTCAATACGTCTTTAAATAATCTCTCTAAAATAAGTTTTGAAAATGAGCACTTAAGCTGCCTTTTGATCCAAAACTAAATCCTTCACTGTTTGAATTTTCTTCATCATTTATATAAATTCCAAACATTTCTTGTAATAAAATATCTGCATCTCCATGTATATTACCTATACCGTAGATTACTCTATCTTTAGACATAGAATATAATTTTTCGATTAATTCTTCTATATCTAAATCTGATAAATCGATGTATTCCTTGATATTATTCAATTTACCAGCTTGGATAGCCTTGTCTATATGGTCGCTACCTTCTCCCATCGCCACCAAAGTCACATCTCCTGTAAAATAAGGGAAACAATCCGCGATAAACTGGTCAGTTCTATCGACTCTGTCTTCTCTACCGTTGAATAAAATAATTGGGTTGTCTGTATTTTGAAGATTTCCTTTTATTTTATCCCAAATAGCTAGGGTAGATGATGGCTCATTTGCAGCAAATCCATTTACAAAAATACTGCTCTCTCCTCTGCGTCCAAAATCAACTATAGTAGCAGCACCTGGGTCTGGGTTAGCAGCTAGCATTCCTTCAAACGCAACCTCAGGATCTATCTCTAGAATTTCTGCCACAGCTAGAGCAAGAGATATATTGTCCTCAAATATTGTATATCTGAATTTTTCAACTAGCCCCTCTGGTATTTTTGAATTATCTGCTACGACTATTTTTGTATTTCTCTTCTTACATTCCTCTGTGAAATAATCGACATAAGGTCCATTGTCGACTACTAAATAGCCATCGTGTGGTATAGTGTTTGAAAATGCCATCGCAATTTCATCTGTAGTTGGACCCATGACATCTAAGTGGTCTTCTAAGACATTTACTATTACTGTTATATTTGCTTTAAATATGTCGTTTTGGTAGACGTCTTGGTATTCTGGTCTGACAGCCATACATTCACAGACTAATGCATCTGCCCCAACCTTTCTCGCCTTGTCGATTACTTGAATTTGTTCTTTTATATTGGCACCGGCTTTACGTCTTATTACCTCTTCCTTGTCCTTGTTCCAATATATCATCCTTGGTGATGTACCAGTTGTCTTACCTACGACCTTGTAACCTGCCTCACTTAAAACCCCTGTTACAAGTCTAGTCACGGTAGATTTTCCTCTTATACCGTTGACATTTATTCTCACGGCTAAATTCTTTATATTATCCTCGTTTTTACGTTTTTCTCTCACACCTAGATAAAATAACATAGCTATCCCCACAGCTATTATTATAAGTTGAATTATAGTAGTTTTATCGTACATAACATCCTCCTTTCCAGATTTAATTACTTAGTTAAATATTAAATTCTCGCTATGGAAATATCAAACTGATGTTCTTTCTATTTTGATTATGGACAAAATAGACACATCCTATTCACGTTTTTTTAATATTTTTTCCATAAAATTGTAACATTATTGTAACTATTTTTTACTATAAACTATATTCTATCATATATTTTTAAATAGTAAATTAAATTTTTATAAATAATTGTCACAAAAAACTAAAAATAAGCCGATTTTGTTTAAAAATCGGCTAAAAATATATATATATAAATTTTTCGGTAACTACTTTAAAATATCCTATTTAAAAGTTTCAGCTATGAAAGCTTCGATTTCTTTAGCTGTTCCAAGTTCTAAAACTTTGTCAGCAAATGCCTTCATATCAGCTTCACTTACAGAATTTATTAATTTTCTAGCTGGTAATATAGATATTGGACTCATAGAGAATTCATCTAGACCAAATCCTAAAAGTATAGGTATCATTCTTTGATCTCCTGCAGCTTCTCCACACATTCCAGCCCATTTACCTTCTTTATGAGCATTTTCTATAACCATTTTTATTAATCTTAATACAGCTGGGTTAAATTGGTTATATAAGTAGCTTATCTTTTGGTTCATTCTGTCTACTGCACAAGTGTATTGGATTAAGTCGTTTGTTCCTATAGAGAAGAAGTCAACATGTTTAGCAAGTACATCAGATATTACTGCTGCAGATGGAACTTCTATCATCATACCAACTTCTACTTCTTTAGAGTAAGCTATACCTTCAGCATCTAACTGAGCTTTTACTTCTTCACAAGTAGCTTTAGCTTGTAATAATTCTTCTAGAGAAGATATCATTGGGAACATTATTCTTAATTTTCCGTGAACACTAGCTCTATATAAAGCTCTTAATTGAGTTGTAAATATTTCTTTTCTATCTAGGCAAAGTCTGATTGCTCTGTATCCTAAGAATGGGTTCATTTCTTCGTCCATTTGTAGGTAGTCAAGTTTTTTATCTCCACCTATATCTAGAGTTCTTATAACAACTGGTTTTCCACTCATTCCTTCAAGAACTGCTTTGTAAGCTTCGTATTGTTCGTCTTCAGTTGGGAAATCACTTCTATCCATGTATAAGAATTCAGTTCTATAAAGACCAACACCTTCAGCGTCGTTTTTAAGTAATCCATCAACATCGTTTGGAGTACCTATATTTCCTGCTAATTCAACGTGTTTTCCATCAGTTGTAACAGATGGTTGTCCTTTTAATAATTCTAATGATTTTTTGTATTCCTCAAAGTCTTTTTTCATTTGAGCGTATTTATCTATAGTTTCTTGATCTGGGTTTATTATAACTTCACCAGTATCTCCGTTGAATACTACGAAATCTCCATCTTTGATTTTTTCTGTAGCATCAGTTAAACCAACTATTGCAGCAACTTCTAAAGTTCTAGCCATTATAGCTGTATGAGAAGTTCTACCACCGATATCAGTTAAGAAACCTAAAACTTTCTTTTTGTCCATAGTAGCTGTATCTGATGGAGTTAAGTCATGTGCAACTAAAACTACTTCATCTTCTAAAGCTGCTAAGTCAACTATTTTAACACCTAATAAATGTCTTAATATTCTGTTAGTTACGTCTTTTATGTCAGCTGCTCTTTCTCTCATGTATTCGTTATCCATAGATTCAAACATACCAACGAACATTTCTTTTATTTCATTTAATGCAAAGTCTGCATTTACACCTTCAGCTTTTACTTTGTCTATTGCAGATCCTAATAATTCTGGGTCTTCTAAAACTAATAAATGAGATTCGAAGATTTGAGCTTCTTCTTCTCCTAATTCTACTTTTGCTTTATCTCTAACTTTTTCAAGTTCTGCTTTTGATATTGCTACTGCATCGTTTAATTTTGCTACTTCTGCATCTACATCTGATATTGATTTTTTTTCTATTACTAATTCATTATGTTCTAATACTAACGCTTTCCCAAGAACAATACCTGGTGAAGCTGCTGTTCCTTTAAACATATTTATTCCTCCTAAAATATAACCCTATTTTTTATTTATTTTATATGAAACTGAATCTCTCAGATAATTTCTAGTTGTCTAAAATTTTACGCAAAAACCTGGGACTGACCCAGGTTTTCTTTTTTTTTTTATCGTTTTGGATTATTCACCAAATCCGCTTTCGATTAATTCTACTAATGCATCTACTGCAGCAGCATCGTCTGCACCTTCAGCTTTTATAACTATTTCTTCACCTTGTCCTAAACCTAAGCTCATTATACCCATGATTGATTTAGCGTTTACAGTTTTTCCTTTAGCTAATACTTCTACTGTTGAAGTGAATTCTGAAGCTTTCTTTACAAACATTCCTGCTGGTCTAGCATGTAAACCTGTTGCGTTTTTTATTACTACTGATTTTTCCATAATGTAACCTCCTAATTAATATACATAAAAAATTTAAATAGGCATTTTTTTCAAACTCTGATTTTTAAAATCATTGAGAATTGTATCTATTATTGCCTTTTCATTTTTTTCTTTTTTATTTAGTAAAATAATGTATTTATTTTCATTATTTTCATAATCACAATCATCTGAATCAATCTTCGTATTGATCAGATCTACTACTTTTGAAAAATCATATAAATTCAAAACATCTATATTATTTTCCTCAAGCTTTCTTTCATATATACTATAAAAAATATCCTTATATGTAAATTCCTTATCGAGATTTAAGATATTTCCAAGCTTTGGAACTATCTCCTCAAGTAAAACTCTAAGACTTGGCGGTCTCTTTATTTTTAATATACCGCAAAGCTCTTTTATTGTATCGATGTCTAAATTTTTTATAGTCTCAAAACAAGTCTCTTCATCATATCTAAAATCCGCATTGAAGAAGTATTTAACTCCATCATATCGTTTAAATACCTTCATTGTATCCATATATCCAAGCTTTGCAATTTTATCCATGTGATCCTTGTCTTTATTTAATGAACCTCCGAGACTCATAGACGGTCTTATCACTGTTAAATTTATGTCTTTGTACTTTTGTAGATTTTTTTCTCCTATATTGTCATTTGATAATCTAATTACTATTATATCATCATAACCTCTACTAGCCAATAACCCAACTGGTGTATTGTCAGAGAAAAATCCATCTAAATACAATTTATCGTCTAATTTATCTAGCTGAAATATTGGTAAGCTAGCACTTGCGATTAAATAATCAACAAGCTGCCCTTCTGGTATATCCTCCTTCATAAGATGCTTAGGAACTATTTTTTTATTATCTAAGTAAACAGTTACTAAACCAAAATCCTTAGGAGAATTTCTAATTTTTTCTTCATCTATATTCTCTTTTAGTAAATTTCTTAAAGGTGTTATGTCAATTCCTTCATTTTTTCTAACTTTATTCATAAGCTCTAAAATCGCATTTATGCTTTTAGGCTTCATGGCGATATTTTTGTATTTTTCATAAAAATCCTCTTCTATGTCCATAAAACTCTTGTAGTCTTTATTTAACCAAATATCCTCCATATTTTTGAAGTCATCTTGAACTATAAAGGCTCCATTTAAGGCTCCTATCGAAGTTCCAGCTACTCCATCAAACTCTATTCCTAACTCCTTTAAAGCCTTATATGCTCCAAATTGGTAAGCACCCTTAGTGCCTCCACCCGATAAAACTAAACCTTTCATTTACATCACCTAATTTAAAATCCAAGTGCTATAAACATTATATCGTAAAAGCTATAAACTCATTTTGCTATTTTAAATCTAGAGAATTTTTAATTCTCTTCTCTATTATATTTTCTAAGAAATCTATCTGATTTTCAAGGTAATATTTTTCCTTTAAGAGAGAAATTTTTTTGTCTTGTATTTTTACATTCGTTTTACTGTTGGAAACTTTTGAAAAATCATCTGAAACCATTGATATTGTTAAATTTTCCACAATTTTTTCTTCTATTTCCATCTTTCTCTCGGAAAGTGATATTATCTGTCTAGATAGATCTTCTATTTCTTCATAATTTTCATCTTTAAAAATCTTCAATTTCATGACCTTATTTGGATAGTAATCAAATATTTTTTTGCCCATTTCCTTGCCGATTATCTTGAAGTATTTATCGTATACTTTAGAATTTAATAAGCCTACTAAATACTCATATGAAAATTCCTTCTTATACTTGTCCTTTATATAAAATGAGTAGACATCAGCGCTGACATAGCTATTATCAACGTCTATAGCAAATCTGTTATTTCTAGATTTATAGGGATACATTATCTTTTTCTGTTCGAATAATTGCTTATCCCTACCCCATTGCAGCTCATACCATTTTCTAGTGTTCTTCATACATTCTCTTCTACTAGATAGCTTTTCTTTATAAGGTAATAAGAACGTATCTATTACAAATTTATAATCTTCCTCTCTGTCTATATCGTTTGTGTAAATCAATTTATATTGTGAATTATTTATTATATATTTCCCAACATTCTTGTTTTTTATCCAATTTTTTAATAAATTTTTGTTTATTTTTTCTATATTTTTATCGTCATTCCTTATGACAAATGCCTTATCACATCCTGTAATTATGCCTTGAAAGCTTTCACAAATTTCTTCTAAAAAATATTGACTGTTGCTTTGAATCTTGTTGTAAAACTCAAATTCCTCTTTATCTACCATCATCCAAGACTCCCCAAGAGAATCCAGATTTATATTTATTTTTTTAAAATTTCCTTGATTTAAATAATCCTCTAAATTTGTTATCTGCTTGATACTTATATTATCATCTATTATCTTGTATAAATCTATATAATTTTTATTAAAATTTTTACGCTTAAATAAAACTATACAGCTCGCTATCCCGAGATTATTAAATATATTAGCACCTAAAAAATCTACTATCGTATTTATATCACAATTTTCGATTAAATACCTTCTGAGAAATTTACCTGAGGGACTTTGCATAAAATACCTTGGCGTAATAATACCGGCAACCCCATTCTTATCTAGCAGGTCTAAAATCCTCTTGTAAAAACAAAAATATAAATCACCTTTACCCCTGTAGACTTCTTCGTATTCTTTATATAAAAATTTCTTATATTCATTGTCTAGTAATTTTTGACCTATATAAGGTGGATTTCCGACTATATAATCAAATTTATCCACACCGAAAACATCTTTGAAATCTATCTTCAAGCTGTCTCCACAAAATATATTAAATTCCTCTATAAACTCTGCATCAGTTTCTTCTAATATATCCACAAATTGACTTTTTAAAATATCCAAGGCGTCTTTATCTGTATCCACACCAAAAATACAGTTTTTCATAATATGTAAGCCTATATTTTCTTCTGATATAAAATTTTGTCCGTATTTTTGGTTTAAATTATCTATATTTTGATAAAATTTTTTATAAAGTATTTCATAAGATTTTATCAAAAAATTACCACAACCACAACATAGATCTAAGACTCTAGGATATGGATTTTCGACTACATCGTGTGATTTCAATGTCTTATCCAGTATGTATTCAACCACTATATAGGGAGTATAGTAAATACCTCTCTCTTTTCTCGTCTTAATATCTAGGTGACTTTCGTATTTTTTTGAAACTGCAAAACTCCCACTCATAATTTTTCCCCCATTAAACGAAAATTATATTTATTCACAATTTCTACAGCTATATTATTTAAATAGAAATACTAATTATCCACAATTTACAAAAGTCAACTTCGGATATAATTTGCTAAATATACCCAAAATTGACCCCCTAATTGACCTTTAAATTAAATTTGTATTCCTACTTTTTATAATTTATTGTACATATCTTCTCCAAGAATTTCTTTAAATCTTGAATATGCATTTTTAGTAAGCATTCCATAAAGAGCTCTTAGTAAGTCTATTGCAACATCTCCATTGAAGTCTTGTGATAAAGATACATATGGAATTTGAACTAAAAGTTCGTTATTTTTATTTAAAACGAATTTTTCTACATTATGTATACCATTTAATTCATTTATTAATTTTATAACATCATCCTTCTTAGACTCATCTACTAATTTACCAAAGAATATAGTAATTGTAGTATAGGCAGATTCATCTAATATTATACCTAATAATAATTTATTTTTTTGATATTCTTGTAATGATCTAAAAAATACCATTTTGTCATTTGAAACGACATCAAACACCTGTGACATTTGATTTTTTCTCAAAGATTCTTCAATTAAAATTTTCTTTACTTCTAAATCAGCCATTTTAGCACCCCTTTTTATTTTTTAGCATCTATATAAGTTAATATACCCTGTGCAATTCCCTCTGCCAAGTCATCCTGATATTTACTGTTATTTAAGTTTTTTAATTCTGAGGAATTACTTAAAAAACCACATTGGATATATACAGCAGGTATACTATTATCTCTTAACACACTCATATCATAAGCACTCGTACCCCTGTCTTTAGCCTTTACATACGCTGATATAGAGGTTTGCATAATGACAGCTAAGTCGTAAGAACCATTTTCTGAATCTTTTTGGTAGATAGTTTCTACACCTGAAGCATCACCTGATTTTTCACCAGCCATATGAATAGACACAAATACCTCTGCTTTTTCATTTTCTGCTAGAGTTTTTCTCTCGTCTGGACTTAGGTAAACATCCTCTTGTCTAGATAAGATCACGTTTATATCGTCTTCCTTAGCTAATTTTTTTGCGACTTTTTTAGCTATTTTTAAATTCATATCCTTTTCTTTTATTTTAGATGTAACATATCCTGTTTCATAGCCTCCACAGCCTACATCTATAAATACATTGTGTTTCTTTTGTAAAGTATCTTTATTCTCGTCTCCAACATCAAATTGTTCATCAGAATTTACATTCGACTTGTCCACCTTGCCGCCTGTCAAAGAGTCCTTCAAGGAAATTATATTAGGCCAGACATTGCTTACAAAGCTTACTGTTTTCTTACCGACAAATCCCACTGCAAAAAGCACTATAATTGCACAAACTATAACTACTACAAGCTTTTTCTTATTGACAGATGTTTTCTTTCTGTGTAAACCCTTTTTTCTTTTTTTCCTACTTTTAGTAGTTTTTTTATTGGTTATTTTTCTTTTAGTCACTAGCTTCACCTTTCTTATATCAAAAATTCTTATTATAAGAAAATCCTTCTTCTAAAAATCTACAATGTTGATTTTCTACAAATACACTTTATAGGGAATTATACTTATCCATATTTTAAAATGTATATAATTTCCTATCTATTATAAAGTAATTTTATCATTTAGAAAGGCTTTTTTCAAATATTATTGACATTTAAACTGATTATTAATCATAATATCCGAATATTTTTATATATCTTTTTTCACCTACTTTTAAACTAAGTGGATAATTTAATAAATCATAAGTATGCTGGCAGATTAAATAATCGACTAAAAAATTTCCATCTAAAATGACGTCGCTTATTATCATAGTATGATATGCCAAATTATCCTCATATATAAGCTGTACAATATCTCCAACCTCTAAATCGTAATAGTCCACCTCCTCAGCGTAAATTCCAAAATTATGCGTATTGCTAGAATTATTTCCTATAATATATTTGTAAAAAGGCTCTGCTGCAGTCCAGCTAGGGGTTCTGCTCATATCGCTGTACCAATACCACTGTTTTAATATATTATTACCCTCATGATCAAAAATTATACCTCCAGCATGTACACATTGTGATATAAAATTAGTGCAATCACCACCCCAATTTTCATAATCTCTATAGGCTGTATTCCTTGATAATGCCCATTTCATGGCGTATTGTGCAGCTGCTTCTCTATTGTATTTTGTAAAATTTACCATTTTCTCACTCCCCATAGATTTTTCTCCTATTTGAACAAAAATATCGTTTTATATCGACATGAAACCATTTTAAGCACGATGTTTCATCAATATGAAACAATATATTGAAGCGCATAATCGCTCAATATATTTTTTATTTTTTTAAAGCATATAGAAAACTCAATTAAATTGCACACCTTGCTTGTAAGCTCAAAGCTAGATATACAAATCACTAAATTTCTATCATTGAAATAAAAAACTGGATCCTCACATATATAAATGGATTCGCTTATCAATTCGTAAATATCGTACCCAACATATCCTCTGTACTTTTCTAAAATCTCATAAATTTCCTCCATTATATAATTTTGTATTATTCTCTCAAAATCTACCTCCTCCTTAAAAAGAGTATCTAATGTAATTTTTTCCATATTATTAAAATCGTAATTATAACTAGATATATGGCTGATATCTGTAAGTCCAATAATTTGTGAAAATTCTACGGGTATGCTGATTATATTATTTTTATTAAAAGCTCTTTGAAATTCGGAAATAACGTTGATATTTCCTACTATTAATTCCTCACCTAAGCTAGATATTACAACCTCTTCAAAAATACTCACATCATTTTTTATAAATTCATTTACAAATGATGTAAATTTTTCCACCTCCTCACTTTGAGTTTCTACTTCAATTTCAGGGTAATTTAAAAAAAATCTGATATTATTTATTTTTTTATCGACCAATCTATTTGTAATATTTACCATACCAAATACCTCCACTAAATATACTCTAGATACTCCTATAACATTTATAGTAAATTTTATGAAGGCTACCCCTCGTATATTCTCTAAAACGCAAAAAATACCACATAAAACTACACTACTCTCGAGCATAGTATTATGTGGTATTTTAATATCTCTAAAAATTTATTATCCTATTATTCTTCTAGCAGTTACATATCCTTTTACATAGTAAGAAGAGTATAAGTTTTCGTATCTTACAGTTTTTCCTGGGCTTGGAGCATGTATAAACTGTCCATTTCCAACGTACATACCTACATGGCGTATACGGCTTGTACCACTGTTAAAGAATACTAAATCCCCTGGTTTTAGATTACTTTTGCTGACATATCTTCCGTTTGATGCTTGTGCTGCTGAAGATCTATTTAAGTATATTCCAGCTGCATTTTTGTAGCAATAATATGTAAGACCTGAACAGTCAAAAGAATTTGGTCCAGCTGCTCCATAAACATATGGTTTACCAACTTGTCTTTTTACCATATTTACAACAGCTTGTGTTTTTGAGCTGACATTAGTTGATCCACCGTTATTACCATTGTCTGATGTTGAGCTTCCACTCTTTAAGTCAGCTGATGTTCCTGAAGTTATTTTTAAATAATCTCCACAAACATATCCTGTTGTTCCGTTTTTTAATTTAACTTTATACCAACCATTGCTGTATTGTTTTTGTATGCCAACTACATATCCTTTGTAAATATTTCTCTTTATGCTGTAAGATGTAGATGGACCTGTTCTAACGCGTAATGTGCTTGTAGTAACTCTACCAACTTTTTTAATTGTTGAGTAGCTTTTTACTACATAAGCTCCACCTTTAGAACTATTATCTGTTGAAGTTTTTCCAGATACCTTTAAATAATCTGGACTTACATATCCAACTTTTCCTGATGATGTTTTTATTTTGTACCATCCATTGCTGGCAGTACTTATAACTGTAACCTTTTGTCCTTCTGTTAAGCCACCTATTACACTGTAAGATGTACCAGGTCCTTTTCTTATATTTAATGCATAAACTGTTACAGTTCCTGTTTTTGTTGATGTTTGAGTTTTATATGTTGAAGTTGTTCCTGTATTTTCTGTGTTAGCTGCATCAACTGTTGCTGTTTGTGCCCCAAGTGATACCGAAGTTGCAACCATTCCTAAAGCTAAGGCTTTAGATAGTGTCGATTTTGTTTTCTTTTCAGTAAACATATGTTTGACACTCACCCCCCTAATTGTTAATAATTTTATATTTTCTATTTTAGCATATTTCGGATCATTTTTCCAGTCAATGAGGGTGTTGAGGTCATTATATACACTTTTTAAAACAAAAAAATTTTATAGTATATGTTTTTTTAACTTTAAATTTAAAGCAGAAAAACATTTTCATTCGATTTTTAACCTATTTTTTTTGATAATATATTTATTTTTTAATAAATTTACATATCTATATTTTTTCACAAGTTTTTGGAGCTTTATTGACGATTATCTTTGTTTTACAAATAAATGTTTAATAGTATCTTCTAATATTTTCATTTCTGCTACCTTTAATACTTTTATAAAAACTATGTAAATTGTCGCTCCAAATAAAATACTAGCTGCTAAAGATATAACTTCTGCTAAAAATGCCATACCTAAAATTGAAATCAAACTATTATAAGTAAAAATTACACCTATAGACATAGCTATTGAAGCTAGCAAGGATTTAACAAATGTAGAAAAGACTGACTTTCCATTAAAAGAGCCTACCTTTCTTCTTAGACTAAAAAACATCAAAACTACTGTCACCATATATGAAATACTAGTAGCCATCGCTAGTCCCATATAGCTAAACGGCTTTATAAATATTAAATCCAATATTATATTTATAATTACAGATAATGATGAGTTTATCATAGGTGTCTTTGTATCTCCTAGCGAATAAAATCCCCTGCTCAAAATCTCCTTGACAGCATATCCTATCACACCTATAGCGTATAATTTAAGTGCATTAGAAGTCATTACAGTGGATTCGCTGCTGAAACTACCTCTTTGTAGAAGGACTCTGACTATCGGCTCTGATAAAATTACGGCTCCAACCGTTATCGGAACTACTACTAATAGCAGGCAGTTACTAGACTTCACGATTATCTTTTTAAAGCTTTTTTTATCATCGTCATTTACAAACTGAGACATCTTAGGATATATTACTGTTATCAATGAGGTTACAAATAAAGCCACTACAAAATCATTTAGCCTAGAAGCGTAGTTGAGAGCAGAAAGCTTACCATCACCTAATGTACTTGCAAGTGCCTTATCTACATAAACATTTAGCTGACTCATCGCCACACCTATCATCATCGGTATACTCAATTTGACCATTTTTAAAATCGATTCATCCTTCAATTTTATGTAAAATCTATATCGATAGCCCTTTTTTTGCATAAATGGAACTAGTAATAAAACCTGACCAACAAGTCCTAATAAGGCACCTATTGCCAAATAGTAGCTTCCATATCTCACACTTAAGAATATAGATATTATGATGCATATGTTGTAGACAACACCTACAAGAGCTGCTGGCAAATAGCTGTCTTTTACTTGTAGAAAAGATGATTGAATTTTATTTAGAGATAAAAATAAAACTCCAAGCATCATAATGCGTAAAAACTTGACTGCCAGATCAAATTTTTCACCTTCAAAACCAATTGCGAATATTTTTATTATCTCTGATGCGAAAATTATACCCAATAATGACACTATTATAGAGAATATACATAAAATATTTAATATATTATTGGTAAATTCAAGAGATCCTTCCTCTCCCAGTCGCTCCTTAGTATCGTAGTACACAGGGATATACATCATGTAAATCACCGAACCTACAATAGATATAATCAAACCCGGGATATTAAGTGTAAGTACAAATACATCTGCCACCATGCTTGTACCGTAAAAATTAGCTAATATAGTCTCTCTTAAAAATCCCAATACTCTAGATAATAATGTCGCTATCATAATTATTACAGCGTTTTTTGCAGTTCTTGACACTCAGTTCCCCTCCCATATTACCAAATTACATTATATATTTATCATTATTCAGTATAATTTCCAGTTATTTTATATTTTTACCAATTATTTAATTTTTATTCATTTTATCTGATTAATGTTATATTTGTTTTAAGAAATCGCTAAAAAAGGAATATTTACCATCTAGCAAATATCCCCCCTGATTTAATTATTTTGTTTGACTGTATTTAAACTCATTAGATGAACTAAGCTCTGTACTATTACGTCCCATTTGTTTTACTACTAGAGTATCTAAATTATCCACGTAATCTACCTCTAGTGTATTTGGATCTATAAATTTAGTTTTCACAGCATTTCCATTTAAATAAACCTTGCTATTTATTGTGAAATTCTGTCCATTTAAAGTAATCTTGTTGTCCTTAATATCGATGTTTTTTATCTCTATCTCATCTAATCCCATCTTCATAGTGTTTTTCTCAGGCTTTTCAACCTCATCTATATAATAAGATTTGCCGAATAAAACATCGTACTCTATAAGATCCTGCATCTTAGAAAAATCATCTTCATCCTTCATGTATGTGTTAAATCTTTCCATTGGGCCATATTCTAATCCGGCTTCTTTGAACATAAGTGAGCTAAATTCATAAGATTCTATCTTTTCTATATCGTAGTTTTCTATATCGTAGTTTGCGTAAAACGCAAATGGAGCCTTGTATTTATTTATATAAAAATCATCTTGTCCAAAAACCTTCAAGTTAGGCATATGGTCAGAGTAGAATAAAACTATTGTATCTTCATCTCTTTTATCTATCATGTCGACTAATTTCCCTACGAGATCGTCGCTGCCCTTTATTTGGTTTGCATAGTAGTAGATTTCATTTTCCATCTCTTTATCTAAAGTACTAGTAACCTTTATAGGGAAGTCGTAATTTTCTGCATCTGTAGGATAGCTACTGTGTCCTTGAACACTTATTGTATATACTAAATCAGAGCCTTCAGTAGAATCTAAAGCCTTTTCTATATAATCAGCTAGGATAACGTCCTTTACCCAATTTTTTTCATTTAATTCGTAATTATTCATATATTCTTTAGATGTGAAATCGTCAAATCCCAATTTAGCATAGGCATTATTTCTGCTATAAAAATTTCCCTGGAAATTATGTATTGCATGAGTTCCATAACCTTGTGAACCTAAAGTCGTAGCTACAGAATTATAGTATTTACTCTTAAGTATAGTATTATAAGGTATCTCACCAGGAGTAAGGTAATCTATATTATGTCCTGTCATAGATTCAAATTCAGTTCTCGCAGTTCCACCTCCTGTAGTTGGAACATTTGCCATACCACTTGTGTATAATTTAGTCAGTTTTCTAAAGTTTGGTATTGGATCCTCGCTGAATTTTACCTCTTTAATCTCTGTTGGATCCATAAAAGCTTCTAATTGTACAAATAAAATATTAGGCTTAGATTGGTTAAGCTCTCTATCGTCCTCTGCTGCAGCTTTGTCGACTCTTTCTTTGATTTTTTCTATATTTTCTTTTGAGTAATCGCTTGGTTTAGTTCTTATGTATCTTAAGCATGATTCTACTGTAGAGTAAGCTAAACCATTGCACTTGTAGGACTCAGCTATATCCCACTTTTTAAATTTCATTATATGCTGTGCTCTTTGATTTTTTACAGTTGAAAAAAATCCTATTGATACAACAAAAATAAGTATAAAGTTAATTAATTTAAATCTCTTTGTATCAAAATCCAATTTATATAAAAATATTGCTATTGCTATTAAAAACACCAAGCATAACACACCTAATATGACTACAGTTTTATTAATATACTTATCTGCTATTTCCATAGCTTCACCTATCGAATACAAATCTGAAAAAGTAAGCGGCATACCCCTAACATCCATTAAGAAGAAAGTTACTACTGATACTCCTAATATTACCAAGAATGATAAAAAATATACCATATATTTTCTTTTTGCTAAAAAAAATATTGATGTCAGCATCAATATAAGCAAATAATTTGCTAACACTACGCCTGGTGTTTTTACAAGCAAGCTACCTACCTCAGCTAAGCTTCCTCTAAGGAAAAACTCTGTTGCAAACACTAATACCAAGCCACCGATTAACCATAATAAAATTTGATGTTTTGTTTTACTATCTATCTTAAAGATATCATTTAATTTTTTCAAAATTATTCCCCCTCGTAATTATTTTTCCATATTTTTCACATAGAATCTATGCTGACGGCGAACTTTCATCATTTGAATTAATATAATGTTCTACTTTTCAAGCTTATTTTATTATAGACTAACTGACATCAAATTTCAATTAAATAAGTTATACAAATTCATTACAATTTGCTTACAATTTTGCAAGAAAAAATACTGCTCTCAAAGCAGTCATAAGACTCGTCTTTAAAAGCAGTATTGCATTTCTAAAATTTACCATAAACTATTGTTGAGAATCTACATCTTCAGCTTCAGTATTTTCCACTGATAAATTTTCATCATCTGTAGCTTGTTGGTCTAGTGTAGCTTGTTCTTGTTTATCTTCTTCAGTAATAGTTCTTATTAATACACCATTTGTACCGAATTCATAAACAACACCATCTATTGTTTGTATTCCTGTGACCATAACACCATCTGTTCCTAGATAGTACATTTCTCCGCCTATACTAGTCCAGCCAGTGTATAATTTACCTGTTGTCTTACCGAAGTAATATCTATTTCCTCCGATTGTTCTCCAACCAGTACGTCTAACACCATCTGTTCCTAGATAATATTTATTTCCATCTACTGTCACCCAACCAGTACGTTTTGCACCGTCTGTACCTAAATAGTAAGTTTTTCCACCTATTGTAGCCCATCCAGTATATAGTTTACCTGTTGTTTTACCTAGATAGTAAGTTTTTCCGCCTATACTAGTCCAGCCAGTGTATAGTTTACCTGTTGTTTTGCCAAAGTAATATTTATTGCTGCCTATTGTAGTCCATCCAGTACGTCTAGCACCATCTGTTCCTAAATAGTATTTATATCCATTTATTGTAGCCCATCCAGTGTATAGTTTTGCAGTTGTCTTACCAAAATAGTAAGTTTTACCATTAATAGTTGTCCAGCCCTTAGCTAGAGTTCCATCAGCTTTTCTATAGTACTTTTTGCCATCTTTAGTAAACCATCCATTTTTTAGTATTGTTATGTTATAGTAATTAGCTATATAATCATCTGAGTTTGATGTATTTTTTATTAAAACAACTGTTCCTATAGTTACTTGGTCAAATAACCACTCAACTTCACTATTGTGCATTCTTATACAACCATGACTTACATTTTTGCCGATAGATGATTCATCGTTATTACCATGTATACCATAAGTACTTCCATAAGTTCCATTTATATTTAGCCCCATCCATCTTCTTCCTAGAGGATTTCTTGGATCTCCTCCTGGTATATTTCCTTTGTAAAATGGTCTATCTACAATTTTGTTTACAATAGTAGTTTTACATTGTGGTGTAGGTGTACTTGCTTTTCCTGTAGCACATCTAAATTCTTTTACTAGAGTATAGTTTACATAATAATTTAATGTATTTTTCTTAGTATTTACGATTATCATGTGTTTAGATGCTGCATTACTTATTGGAGCAGTACCTGTTAGCAAAATGATTGCTGAGAAAAGTACAATAAAAAACTTTTTAAATGCATTCTTCATACTCTTTTCCCCCCTTTCTTACATTAATATATTACCACATTTTTAAAAAATTCCCATAATATTTCAGAAAAAATAAGTTAAAAAATTGTTACTAGTTCTATTATTTAGTATGTAACTAATTTGTAATGACATTATGTAATATATTGTCAATTCATTTTATATTATGTGACATGATATTAATGAAACAATGATTCCAGCTACACAATTACCTATAAAAACTCCTGCAAAAGCCTCTACAATTCTCATTCTAAGTATAGACGCAATAGCAGCTGCAGTCCATGTTCCAGTTGTAGGAAGTGGTATCCCTACAAATAAAATTATACCAACTAGAGATGCAGCCTTCATCTTTTTCATGCTGTTCTCTATTTTGCGGTCTATTTTGTTAAGCAATCCAATAAGTATTTTTTTGTCCCTCATAAACTTAACAATATGTCTATAAGTCAGTACCAATGGAATTGAAACTAATGTCGAACCAATGACACTCGCTATATACACACCTATTGGATTTAAATTCATAGCAATCCCTATTGGAATCGCCCCCCTAAGTTCCGTCACAGGAATCATAGATAAAATTAAAATTTTTAAATATTCCAAATGAATCCTCCTAATAATTGCTGTATGTAAATTTTAAACTTGATTACGTATTATATATATCATATTTTAAACTTATTTTGTATATTTTAAACCTAAAGATTTCTTAAGATTTCTTTCTCAAAAGCTTTATTTTATAATGTCTTATATCCATTTGGATTTTTACTTTGCCAATTCCAAGAATCCTTGCACATTTTATTAACATCGTATTTTGCAACCCATCCAAGCTCTTTTTCTGCCTTAGTTGGATCTGCATAACACATCGCTATATCTCCGGCTCTTCTCCCTACTATTTTATATGGAATTTTTACTCCACTCGCATTTTCGAAAGCTTTAACTAAATCAAGCACGCTATAGCCCCTACCTGTGCCTAGGTTATATGTAACAAGCCCTGGATTTTGATTTAGCTTTTCAAGAGCTTTGACATGTCCTATAGCTAAATCGACTACATGTATATAATCTCTAACCCCTGTTCCATCAGAAGTATCGTAGTCATCTCCAAATACGCTTAGCTCTTTTAACTGACCTATTGCAACCTTTGTTATATAAGGCATTAGGTTATTAGGAATTCCATTAGGCTCTTCCCCTATAAGTCCACTTTCATGTGCTCCAATAGGGTTGAAATATCTAAGTATGGCTACATTGAAATCCTTATTAACTTTGCATATATCTCTTAAAATATCTTCTATCATTAGCTTTGTATTACCATAAGGATTTGTTGTTGATAGCGGAAAATCCTCTTTTATTGGACAAGATTTTGGACTTCCGTATACAGTGGCAGATGAACTAAATACAAATTTATCCACACCAAATTCTCTCATAAGCTCTAAAACTGTTATTGTATTTACTAAATTGTTGTTGTAGTAATCAAGCGGCTTTTCTACAGATTCTCCAACAGCTTTAAGTGCTGCAAAATGTATAACTGCATCTATTTTATTTTCTTCAAAAATTTTTCTAAGTTTTTTTTGATCTCTAGTATCT
>NZ_JAXEWM010000064.1:0-4096 GCF_034113885.1 Intestinibacter sp. | reverse complement strand
TGTTGGAAAGTGGCGAAAAACTCCTCTCATCAAACGTAGTTCTACATTCTTTGCACATATATCTTTGGCGACCATTAGTCTTTCCATTTTTATTCAAACGCAAATTTCCACACTTAGGACATCTAAGCCCCTTCTTAAATCTACCTTGCAAAATTTCTTTTTTCCTATCAATTTCACTTTCAAACCCCAAATTATACAATCTTTTTATTTCATCCTGTGCAAATTCTACTAAAAAATATATCTCCTCCTTACTTAAATCTTCAATACTTTTACGAAAATTTTGTATTTTACTTAGGTCAAATTCATTAGAATAAAACCTTCTCACGTTGTTTCTTTTCGAATTAAACATATCTGAATGTCTTTCATTGAACATACCAAACCCTCCTTACTTAGGTAATTATTAGTTTTATTATGTCTAACTATTTAACACTTTATACCTATGTCACAAAGTTGTTAAATATAATTACAATGACTCTGAATTGATAATAATAGGTTTGAATGGTGTCAATCTTTTTTAAATTAGAAATCGCTATGCGAATGGGTGATACGCTTCGCGTGGGAAAGTTTTTTTATATAAAAAGACTGCACAATTATAAAATATATGCAGTCTTTTTAGTAAAATTATTTATTTTTATTAAATGGTTGCCTCATTTAAATACTTTTATTATTTAACTTGTTCGATTATTTTGTTTATGTCTGATTCTATATTAGCTATTTTTTCTAAGCATTTAGCTTCGTCTTCGCCTTTTACAGCTACATAGAATTTAAGTTTTGGTTCAGTTCCTGATGGTCTTACAGCTATCCATGAACCATCTTCTAAGAAATATTTTAACACATTTGACTTAGGTAATCCATCTATTCCTTTTTGATAGTCTTTTAAGTCTACTACTTTTGTGCTATTGAATTCATTTATATCATTTTCTCTGAAGTAAGTTATTATTTCTTTTATTTTAGCTAAACCTTCTATACCTTTTAAAGTTAATGATATAGTTTTTTCTTTGAAGTATCCGTATTTTTCATATAGAGCTTGTAATCCTTCGTATAGGCTTAATCCTTTGTCATAGTAGTAAGCTGCCATTTCAGCTATTAATAAAGATGCTACTACACCGTCTTTGTCTCTAGCATGAGTTCCTACTAAGTATCCATAACTTTCTTCGTATCCGAATAAGTAAGTTTTATCTCCTGTTTCTTCAAAAGATTTTATTTTTTCACCTATGAATTTAAATCCAGTAAGTACGTTTATTACGTCTAAGTTGTTAGCTCTAGCGATATCTGCTCCGAATTCTGAAGTTACTATAGTTTTAACTAATGTAGCTTTAGGATCTAATTTACCTTCTTCTTTAGAGCTTTCTATTATGTAGTTAGTTAACATTGCACCTATTTGGTTACCAGTAAGAAGTGCATATTCTCCTGTTGTAGTTCTTACAGCTATACCAACTCTATCGCAGTCTGGGTCAGTTGCCATAACTAAGTCAGCACCTTCAGCTTTAGCTAAAGCTATACCTCTTGTTAAAGCTTTGTGTTCTTCTGGGTTTGGATATTCTATTCCAGCAAAATTAGGATCTGGATTTTGTTCTTCTGGTACTACTATTATATTTTCAAATCCCACTTCTGATAATGCACGAGTTACAGGTACGTTTCCTGTTCCGCAAAGTGGAGTATAAACTATTTTAAATTCTTTTCCAACCTTTTTAACTAATTCAGTTTTTATTACTTGAGTTTTTACTGCTTCTATAAATGCAGTGTCTTGATCTTTACCTAACATTATAACTAGGTCTTTTTGATCTTCTTTTATAGTAGGTATTGTTGAGTAATCTTTTATAGCATTTACTTCAGCAGTTATTGCTGATGCTATTTCAGGCATTACTTGTGCTCCATCTTCCCAATATACTTTGTATCCATTGTATTCTGGTGGATTGTGGCTTGCTGTTATAACTATACCTGCTATAGTGTGTAATTTTCTAACTGCAAAAGATAATTCTGGAGTTGTTCTTAATGAATCGAATATGTATGCTTTTATACCGCAAGCAGCTAATGTGTTTGCAGCTTCTATACAAAATTCTCTTGACATATGTCTGTTGTCGTGAGCTATTACTACACCCCTATTTTTTTCTTCTTCTGTAGTATTTTTTACTATGTAGTTTGCAAGACCAAAAGTAGCTCTTCTTACAGTGTATATATTTATTCTGTTAGTTCCAGCTGCTATTATTCCTCTAAGTCCTGCTGTACCAAATTCTAAGTCTGTGTAGAATCTGTCTTCTATTTCTTTTTCATTTCCCTTAATATTTTCTAGTTCTTTTTTTGTTTCAGCATCGAAATAATCACTTTCTAGCCATTGATTGTAGATTTCCTTGTAATTCATTCTTCTTCCCTCTTTCAATTTCTAAACTTTATAATTTTTTATAATATATTAAATTATATTACCCATTTATGGATAAATATAAAAGCTAAAAAGATAATAAACATTAAAAATAAATATCTATTTGTATCTCTATGTATATTGTATATTGTTTTATATTCTAAGTAAACAAAATTTTTTTTTGGTATCGTTTTCTTTTTGAAATTTTTTACAGTTATTTTTTTTGAGGTTTAAAATTAAAAAAATAGTCGTTTTATGTATTATTTTTCTCATAAATCCAACTATTTTTTAATATAATTTATATTTTAACTATATTTTTAAAAATATGTAACGCTTCTCTAACTTCAGTTGTTAAAAATTTTTTATATTATTTACAGCCTACAATCTTGTTGTATATTTTTAGGTAAGTTTCTGCCACTTCTTCTGGAGCGACATCTTTTGTGTTGTCTTTGTTTACAACTGTAGTGTAATATAATTCTGTAAGCTCATATGCCACATCTTTGGCATTTCTTTGAGAAGATCCTGTTACTCTTTGTTCAGCCATATTATGCCTCCTTAAATTTATTCTTTAATAGGTATTATATATTATTTAGTCAGTATATGTATCATTTTTTTATAATTATTTAAAAATTCTCTCGTTATGTTGTAGTTTTCACTGTCTTCGTATTTTACCTTTTGAATATCTTCTTTTATTTGATATATAAAGCTATTTGGATACGCCATTAAAATCGGCGAGTGCGTCGCTATTATAAATTGACTGCCTTGTTTTACTAGTTCATCTATTCTAGATATTAAACTCATCTGTCTCGTTGGAGATAAAGCAGCTTCTGGCTCGTCTAGAATGTATAAACTATTTCCTGTAAATTTGTTCATAATAAGTGAAAAAAAAGCCTCTCCATGAGATCTTTTATGAAGTGATTTTCCTCCATAGCTATTCATAAAGCTATAGCTTGGACTTTCTGAATTTAACTCATCTATATTCGTAGCTACGTTGTAAAAGCTCTCTGCTCTTAAAAAAAATCCATCTTTTGGCTTTTTAACCCCCTTGACTATAGTTATAAAATCGTGCAAACACGAGTGAGTATCATTTGTGCTAAAATTAAAATTTTTAGTTCCTCCCTCTGGATTAAACCCGTATGAAACAGCTATAGATTCTAGTATAGTCGATTTTCCACATCCGTTTTCGCCGACTATAAACGTTACACTTGGATGAAATTCTATTTTGTCTAGATTTTTTATAATCGGCAGGCTAAATGGGTATTCATCGAAATTCTCAACTTTATCTCTATTTAATTTTACGCTTCTAATAAATTGATTCATTTTTTGACTTTTCATATTACTATCCCCTGTATTAATTTTTTAGAAAATATTATTTTATTATTTATTTTAATCGTATATTAAAAAAAAACACGATAAATTAATTATCGTGCAAGGGTGGGTTAAATTATTTAAGCTATTGCTAAATTTACATTTATATAACAACATTTCTTAATTATTATAGTATAACACCTTACACTTTAAATCAATTCATTATAGGATAAATACATTCCATTTTGGAATTAATTTTAATAATCGATTCTTATAATTCATCGATATTTATTATGCTATAATTATAATGATTTTACACAAGGAGGAAGCAAAATGTCAAAATCTAAAGTATATTTTACAAATTTAAGAACAAACCCAAGAAATACTATTTTACAAAAGCTAGAAAAATTAGTCAAGGCTGCTGGAATA
>NZ_JAXEWM010000063.1:0-20472 GCF_034113885.1 Intestinibacter sp. | reverse complement strand
TAAAGATTATGTGGTTATTATAGCAAAGAGGATACACCTGTTCCCATTCCGAACACAGAAGTTAAGCTCTTTAGCGCCGATGGTACTTGGTGGGTGACCGCCTGGGAGAGTAGGACGTAGCCACGTAATCTTTTTTTATTTATTAGAGCTTTTGAGAATTTTAGTGAAAATCTATTTTAATATTTTAGTATTATATATTTTTTGAATTTTTGGAAACGTTTCCAAAAGCGTTTTTATACAGTAAATAGGGGGGATATTTTTGAATTTATCAAATTTATTGAAGTCTAAATGTAAAAAGGAATTAAATATTTGCACAAATCAAGAAATATATGTAGCTTTATTGAGTGTAGTGAATGAGCTTGCTCAAGAAAAAGTCAATAATAAAAGTAAAAAGAAATTATATTATATATCAGCAGAATTTTTAATTGGGAAGTTATTATCTAATAACCTTATAAATTTAGGTATATACGAAGATGTAAAAGCTATATTAAAAGAAAATGGCAAAAATTTATCTGAAATAGAAGAAATAGAGATAGAGCCATCTCTGGGAAATGGAGGATTAGGAAGATTAGCCGCATGTTTTCTTGACTCTATTGCTAGCTTGGGGATAGCTGGTGATGGAATAGGTTTAAATTATCATTTTGGATTATTTAAACAGGAATTTAAAAATAATTTACAGTTAGAAAAGAAAGATAAGTGGATTAATGATAATACATGGTTAAATAAAACCGATGTAACTTATGATATTGATTTTGGGAGATTTACATTAACCTCTAGATTATACGATATAAATATTACTGGATATAATAATAGAACTAATAAATTGCACTTATTTGATTTAGAAAGTTTAGATGAGAGTATAGTTGATGATAATAGTATAAATTTTGATAAAAATAAAATTTCTAAAAATCTAACTTTATTTCTGTATCCAGATGATAGCGATGAAGAAGGAAGATTGCTTCGTATTTACCAACAATATTTTATGGTGAGTAATGCTACTAGATATATCATAGATGAGTGTATATCTAAGGGAAGCAATTTATATGATTTGTATGATTATGCAGTTATACAAATAAATGATACACATCCAACTATGGTTATACCAGAGCTTATAAGGATTTTAATTGAAAAGGGAATATCAATGGATGATGCTATAGAAATAGTTTCAAAAACTTGCGCATATACAAACCATACAATATTATCAGAGGCATTAGAAAAATGGCCTATAAAATATTTGGAAAAAGTTGTACCAAATCTTGTGGATATAATAAAAGAACTTGATAAAAGAGTTAGAGAGAAATATGATGATGAATCTTTATATATAATAGATAAATATGACAATGTCCATATGGCACATATAGATATTCATTATACCTTTAGCACAAATGGAGTTGCATATCTCCATACTGAAATATTAAAAAATAATGAATTAAATAACTTTTATTCAATTTATCCTGAAAAGTTTAATAATAAAACAAATGGTATAACTTTCAGAAGATGGTTGATGCATTGTAATCAAAGTTTAACAGATTTTATAGAAAATTTAATAGGTGATGAATTTAAGAAGGATGCAACTAAATTAGAGGATCTTTTAAAATTTGTAGATGATAAAAATATATTAAAAGAGCTATTAAAAATAAAAAATGAAAATAAAATAAAACTAAGAGATTATATAAAATTAAAACAGAATATAGAAATAGATGAAAATTCTATTTTTGATATACAAATAAAAAGATTACACGAATATAAAAGACAGCAGATGAACGCTTTATATATAATATATAAATATTTAAAAATTAACAATGGAGATAAACCAACAACACCAATAACTATAATATTTGGTGCTAAAGCAGCACCGGCTTATACTATAGCAAAGGATATCATACATCTGATATTATGTTTACAAGAGTTAGTTAACAACGATCCAGATGTAAATAAATATTTAAAAATCGTAATGATAGAAAATTACAATGTAACTTTTGCAGAAAAATTAATACCGGCTTGTGACATATCAGAGCAAATATCACTAGCATCTAAAGAAGCAAGTGGAACTGGTAATATGAAATTTATGCTAAACGGAGCATTAACTTTAGGAACAGAGGATGGAGCTAATGTAGAGATACATAAAGAAGTTGGAGATGAAAATATATTTATATTTGGAGAGAGCAGTAAAAAAGTAATCGAACATTACGAAAATGGGGACTACAGTTCTAAGGATATATATGAAAACAACGCTGAAATTAAAAATATTGTAGATTTTATAATCAGCAAAAAATTAATAAAAATAGGATGCGAAGAAAATCTAAAAAGACTTCATAAGGAAATTGTAACAAAGGATTGGTTTATGACCTTATTAGATTTTGAAGACTATGTAAAGACAAAAGAAAGAGCATTTAAAGAGTATGAAGACAGAATGGAATGGGCTAGAAAAATGCTGATTAATATAAGTAAAGCAGGATATTTTTCTTCTGATAGAACTATATCTGAATATAATAATGATATTTGGAAGTTATAGAATTTATTTTATGACATAAAAAGATAACAATTAGGGGGAGATCATTATGAGAAGAAGTGGAGTTTTATTACCGATATCTAGTTTACCTTCTAAGTATGGAATTGGTAGTTTTTCAAAAGAGGCTTATGATTTTGTAGACAAGCTAGAAGAAGCAGGACAAAAAATATGGCAAATATTACCGTTGGGACCGACAGGTTATGGGGACTCACCATATCAATCATTTTCAACTTTTGCAGGAAATCCATATTTTATAGATTTAGAAGAATTAATAGAAGAAGGATTATTGTCAGAAGAGGAATGTAATAGCTATGACTGGGGAGATAATGTTGAATATATAGATTATGAAAAAATATATTTATCAAGATTTGAGGTTTTAAACAAAGCATATAAGAGAAGCAATATAAGCGATAATGAAGAATTTATTAGTTATTGCGAAGAAAATAGTTGGTGGTTAGATGATTACGCTTCATATACAGCATTAAAGGATTATCTTGGTGGAACATCTTGGATAGAATGGGATGAAGGTTTAAAATCAAGAGATAAAGATGTACTAGACAAATATAAAGCTGAATTAAAAGAAGAAATAATATTTTATAAATATACTCAATATTTATTTTTCAAGCAATGGAGTAAATTAAAATCATATGCAAATCAAAAGGGGATTTCAATAGTTGGGGATATACCAATATATGTTGCGTTAGATAGCTCTGATACATGGTCAGAAACTAAGTTATTCCAATTGGATGAGGATTTAAATCCAATTGCAGTTGCTGGATGTCCACCAGATTCATTTTCTGAAGATGGACAGCTATGGGGTAATCCATTATATGATTGGGAATATCACAAAAAAACAGAATATAAATGGTGGATAAAGAGAATAAGTTATTCTTTTAGTTTATACGATATTGTTAGAATAGATCACTTTAGAGGATTTGATGAGTATTTTTCTATACCATATGGACATGTAAATGCGGTTAATGGAGCTTGGGAGAAGGGCCCTGGTATAGAATTATTTGAATATATCAAAAAGGAACTGGGTGATGTACAGATAATTGCTGAGGACTTAGGATTTTTAACAGATACAGTAAGAAAATTATTGAAAGATACAGGATATCCAGGAATGAAGGTACTTGAATTTGCATTTGATTCAGGAGAAGCAAGTGATTATTTGCCTCATAATTACGATAGAAATTGCGTCGTATATACTGGAACACACGATAATAATACTGTTAATGGATGGTATAATGAAATAAATGAACATGATAGACAGATGTTTATTGAATATAGTAATAAATTAGATGCTGAAGAACAAGCTAATTGGGATATGATTTGTTTAGCTATGAGAAGTGTTGCTGACACATGTATAATTCCTATTCAAGATTTTTTAGGGCTGGATGAATCAGCTAGAATAAATGCACCATCAACACTGGGATATAACTGGAAATGGAGAATGAAAGAAGGAAGTATTTCAGAAGAATTAATTAAAAAGATAAGAAGACTGACTAAAATATATGGAAGATTGTAAGTTGAATAAAAAATAACTCCTAAATAAAGGAATGAATTATAAAAAAAAGCTAATACTAAATAAAACATTTATTTAGGAGAGTGAACTTATATGTTAAAAAAGATTGCTTTATTGTTAGTTATAATAGGCGCCTTTAACTGGGGATGTGTAGGTATTTTCGGCTTAGATGTTATAGGATATTTATTTGGTGGTACATATTCTATGATAAGTAGAATTATATACACATTGGTAGGACTGGCAGGTGTTTATTTAATACCATCTTTAATGACAAAAAATACAGAAGAATAATATAAGTAGTTTACCACTGATATTTTTATATATCGGTGGTTTTATTTTGTTGATAAATAAAGTCAATAAGTTTATTTGAATAATGCTTATGTTATATTATAATAAGACTGATAAAAGCTAAAAATAAAAATTTGAAATAATAATAGTTACATAAATTTGTTATGGAGGAATTATATATGAAAGGAAAGTTAATAATTATAGAAGGCTCTGATGGAAGTGGTAAGGCTACACAGACAAAAAAGTTATACGATAGATTAGAAAAAAACAACTACAACATAAAAAAAGTAGAATTTCCAAATTACAATTCGGAGTCCTCAGCATTGGTCAAGATGTATCTAAGAGGTGATTTTGGAAAACACGCTGAAGATGTCGACCCATATATTTGCTCAACATTTTTTGCGGTAGATAGATATGCATCATTTAAAACAGAATGGGAAGCATTTTACAACGACGGTGGAATAATAATATGCGATAGATACACTACTTCAAATATGATTCATCAAGCATCAAAGATGGAGGTAGAAGAAAGAGATAAATATTTAGAATGGCTAAATGATTTAGAATTTAGCCTATACAAAATACCTAAACCAGACTGTGTGATATTCTTAGATGTTCCAGTTGAAATGAGTCAAAAGCTTATGAAGGACAGAAATAACAAAATAACAGGAGAAAGTGAAAAGGATATACATGAAAGTGACTTTGATTACTTAAAAAAATCATACGAAAATTCACTTTATATCGCAAAAAAATATGACTGGCAGAGAATAAATTGTATAAAAGACGATAATATGAGAACAATTGATGATATACATGAGGAAATATATAGTATAGTAGAAGATAAAATTTTAAATAGATAGATTTATCGACTCTCTAAAAAATGGAGGAAGAGTATGTATTTTGAAAATATAAAAGGTCAGCAATTTGCGAAAAAATACTTGTCAAATAGCTTGAAATCCAACATGATAAGTCATGCATATATGTTTGAGGGACCGAGCGGTGTGGGTAAAAATACCTTAGCGAGAGAATTATCGAGAATTTTATTGGAAATGGAGAATTTATTTAATAGCCCAGATTATATAGAGATAAAACCAGACGGAAATAGCATAAAAATAGCTCAAATAAGAAAAATGCAAACCGATATATTAGTAAAGCCCTATAAATCATATAAAATATATGTATTTGACGAAGCACAAAAAATGACAATAGAGGCGCAAAATGCATTGCTTAAAACGTTAGAAGAACCACCAAAGTATGCTATAATAATCCTTGTAACTAATAATAAGGAATCATTGCTAGACACGATAAAATCGAGATGTGAGATTATAAAATTTACGCCAATTCCAATCAAGGAGATAGCGGATTATCTAGTTAAAACTGGTGTAGATGAGAAGAGAGCATCATTGCTTGCAAACTTTTCAAGAGGAAGCATGCAAAAGGCGATAGAGCTTTCCGAATCAGAGGATTTTTATATTATGAGAGAGGAAATCCAAAAGTATATTGAAACCTTCTTAAATGGCGATTTAATAGATATTATGGAGATTCAAAACGGCATAGAAAAATATAAAGATCAAATAATAAACGTCTTAGATTTAATGATTAATTATTTTAGAGACATAATAATGGTAAAAGAAAATATCGATAACAGCATGATTATAAATTTAGATAAATTAGTATTTATAAAAAATATGAGTAAGAAAATTACTTATTCTCAACTTTCTAAGATTATTGATATAATAGAAGAGACAAAAAATAAGCTTAGAAGCAATTGTAATTTTAATATTAGCATACAGGTTATGACTTTGAATATATATGAGGTGATTAAATGATAAAGATAGTTGGTGTTAGATTTAAAAACGCTGGAAAAATATATTATTTTGATCCAGTAGATTTTGAAATAGAACAAAATACCGATGTTGTTGTAGAAACAGCAAGAGGGCTTGAATATGGAAAGGTGGTCGTTGGACCTAAGGAAATTGAAGAGGAGAAATTAATTTCACCTTTAAAGCCTATAATAAGAATTGCTACAGATGAGGATAAAGCAATTTACAGAGAAAATAAGGAAAGAGCAAAAGAAACATTTGAAATTTGCCAACAAAAGATAAAAGAACATGATTTAACTATGTTTTTAATTGATTGTGAATATACATTTGATAGAAATAAACTTATATTCTATTTTACAGCAGAAGGAAGAATAGATTTCAGAGAATTAGTAAAGGATTTGGCTGCAATATTTAAAACAAGAATAGAGCTTAGACAAATCGGTGTAAGGGACGAAGCTAAATCAATAGGAGGGCTTGGAACTTGCGGAAGACCACTATGCTGCTCTTCTTGGCTTGGAGATTTCCAACCAGTATCAATCAAGATGGCTAAGGATCAAAGTTTATCTCTAAATCCTACAAAAATATCAGGAATATGCGGTCGTTTATTCTGTTGCTTAAAATACGAACACGATGTATATGTAGAAGCAATAGATAAAATGCCTGTCGTAGGAAGTATAGTTAAAGTAGACAACCAAAAAGGTAAGGTAATAGAAATAAACCCACTATTAGAACAAGTTAGGATTGAATTTAACGACAAAACAATAAAAACTTGCTTGAAGGAAGAAGTAAAGGTTCTTCATGTACCTAAAAAATGCGAAAATGGATGCTGTAACGGTAAGTGCAAGAACGACGATATAGATTCAGAAACAATGAAGGAACTAAAAAAATTAGAGGATTAATAAAAGGAGAATTTATGGAGGTAGCTTTAAAGGAAACAGAGAGAATAGATGATTTACAGCTAAAGGGCTTGAAATTAATACAAGATAAAACAGGATTTTGCTTTGGAATAGATGCAGTTTTATTAGCTAACTTTGCAAAGGTAAAAAAGAACGCAAAGGTAGTTGATTTAGGGACAGGAACAGGAATAATACCTATTTTGATAGCAGGAAAAAGTCAAGCTAGCAAAATTATAGGTGTAGAAATACAAGAAGAAGTATATGAAATGGCAACGAGATCTGTAAAATTAAACGACCTAGAGGACAGAGTTGAAATAATAAATGCAGATATAAAAACTATAGATAAAGAATTAGAGGTACATGGATACCATGTAGCTACATCAAATCCACCGTATATGCATATTGATGGAATCAAAAACCCAAATGACAAAAAGGCTATATCAAGACACGAAATAATGTGCAACCTAGAGGATGTAATAAGAGCTGCATCAAGACTTGTTATGCCTAGAGGTAAGTTTTTTATGATACACAGACCTACTAGATTAGTAGATATTATAGAATTGGGAAGAAAATATAGATTAGAACCAAAGGTCATTCAATTCGTACATCCTAGAGTAGGAAAAGCTCCTAACTTAATGTTAGTTGAGTTCAGCAAGGACGGAAGACCAGAGCTTAAAATTTTAGATCCTCTATATGTATACGGAGATGATGGAAATTACACAGAAGAAATAAGAAAAATATATGCCAATGAAGATATAGGAGAATAATATGAGTGGAAAATTATATATATGTCCAACACCTATAGGTAACTTGGAGGATATAACTTATAGAACTTTGAGGGTGTTAAATGAAGTTGATTTAATAGCGGCAGAGGACACTAGACATAGTATAAAGCTTCTAAATCACTTTGAAATATCAAAGCCTTTAACAAGTTATTTTGAACATAATAAGGATACTAAAGGGGATTATTTAATAAATAAATTACTAGAGGGAGAAAATATAGCCCTAATAAGCGATGCAGGTATGCCTGGAATATCAGACCCTGGTGAGGATTTAATAAAGCAAGCTATAGAACATAATATAGAAATAGACGTATTGCCTGGAGCGACAGCTTTTGCAGTTGCTTTAGTTGGTTCAGGTTTAGATACACATAAATTTGTATTTGAAGGATTTTTAGATAGAGATAAAAAAATCCGCAGAAAAAGACTAGAAGAATTAAAAGAAGAAGAAAGAACTATGATTTTTTACGAATCACCACATAGATTAAAGGACACACTAAAGGATATGCTAAAGATTCTAGGTAATAGAAAAATAGCAGTAAATAGAGAATTAACTAAAAAATACCAAGAGGTAATAAGAGAGGACATCGAAACAGTCCTAAAAATCTATGAAGAAAAAGAAATAAAAGGTGAATTTGTTTTAATCGTAGGCGGATTTGAAGGTGAAAAACAATCAAAGAACAACTACGATAGCTTAACTGAAAGAGAATACGTAATAGAGCTAATAAACAATGGTCTCAGCAAAAAAGACGCTATAAAGACCGTATGTAAGGATAGAAAGTTAAAGAAGGATGTTGTGTATAAGCAAGTATTAGATTTATAGCAAGATAAATATTTATTTAAATTTATAAACAGGGGTGATTAGATGGATGATATAGGAAAGCAATTATTAGAATGTCTAAAATATAAAGATACCTCTAGTGAAATAGAAAAACTAGACAAAAAAGGCTTATTAGAAGAAATAGTACCTAATATCAAGTATATGAAGGAGGTTGGAAAATGTAGATATCATATAGTTAACTCTTTTCAACATTCTGTATATACTCTAGCGTATTTTGAAAGTATATTAAAGACAGATGAATTTTTGCCAAAGCATTTAGAAAAATACGTTTGGGAATATTTGGATTCGACTGATGAATCTGGATTTCCGATATTACAAATATTGAAATTAGGTATTTTTCTACACGATATAGGAAAGCCATCTGCGAAAAGTGTAGATTCTAAAGGTGTAACTCACTTCAAAGGTCACGATGTGGCAGGCGGAGAGATCGTGCTTAAATTAGGTAGGGATTTAGGTCTAAGCGAAGTTACTACTGAAAAGCTTTTTAGATATGTAAGATATCATATGTTTTTATTATCAATATACAAGAGCAACAATATCGGCAGAGAATCATTGTGGAGAGAATTTGATAAATTAGGCGATGATGTAATCGGCATAATATTGCTTGGATATTGTGATTTAGTCGCAACTAGAAATTTATTAAATCCACTTGAAGATAGCGGAATTATAAAAACATATATGGAATTTATTTTAACTATTTATTTTCACAAATATAAAACTGATAGAGAGATATAGCATAAAAAATAGTCTGTCAATCGCAACAGACTATTTTTATATTCTAAATAATTTTTTAATTATAGTATCGATTTAGCTTGAATAGGTGTAGATAAAATAACAGAGGTCTTAGTTGTACCTATTGATTTTATGCTATCAATAACATTTTCAAGCTCATACATATCCTTTACTATAACTTTTAATAATGAACAATCATCTCCAGTAATATGGTGACATTCAACTATGCGAGGATCCTTTCTAGCAGTTTCTAAGAAAAGCTCGTATTTTTCACTTGGCAAAGAAATATGTATAAAAGCCTTTATAACTCTGCCTAAAGCATCTGGATTTACTATAGCCTTGTATCCTTCTATTACACCAGATTCTTCTAGTCTCTTCACTCTTTCAGAAACAGCAGGAGAAGTTAATCCTACTATCTTTCCTAAGTCTTTCATGGAAATTCTACCATCTTTTTGCAATATTTCTATAATCCTGTAATCAGTAACGTCCATTAATTGACCCCCCTTTTATCTAAAAAATTATTTTAATTAAAACACTTTTTTTGATTCTAATAAATCATTTTTTAAATCCCAAAGTTTTTGAGATAAATCAACTTTGAATCTCTTAGGTGAAGAAAGTCTCTTATAAGAGTCCCAGAAAGTATCAAGTTGTGATTTTACATAAGCTTTTATTTCATTTATAGGTTTGTATTCATATTTACATTCTCCATTTATAAATAAAGGCTTATGAAGCTCTTTAATTGAATAATTTTCAAAAGTAAGCTTCTTCCAAGTATATGTAGGGTGGAATACAGTTAGAGGCTTTGTAGTGTCGATTTCTTCGTCTTTTAACATTATTAAATCACTACCAGCATCGTTATTGCTATCGTATATTCTAACTACTTTTTTGTAACCTGGATTATTTATTTTTTCTGGATCTTCAGATACTTTTATCTTAGGTATTAATTCATCACCTTTGAATGAACCTGCTAATTTGTAAACACCACCTAATGATGGAGATTCAGCAGATGTAATTAATTTAGTACCAACACCCCATGAGTTAACAGCTGTACCCTTTGATTTTAAGTCTGAAATTATGTACTCATCTAAGTCGTTTGAAGCAGTAATTTTTAAATCATGATATCCTGCTTCTTCAAGTCCTTTTTTGACTTCTTTAGAAAGATATTCTAAATCTCCTGAATCGATACGTATACCTGTTGGTTTATATCCTTTTGCTTTTAAGTTATCAAATACTTTAATAGCGTTTGGAAGACCACTTTTTAAGACATTGTATGTATCGATTAATAATAAGCAATTATTTGGATATATGTCAGCATAAGCTTGGAAAGCTTCTAATTCAGTATCGAATTTTTGTACCCAGCTATGGGCATGAGTTCCGACAACCGGAATGTCAAACATTTTCCCAGCTAATACATTGGCTGTACCAGCGCATCCACCGATAACTGCAGCTCTTGCTCCGTAAGTACCAGCATCTGGTCCTTGAGCTCTTCTTAATCCGAATTCAAGAACAGGATCCCCTTGAGCAGCATAGCAAACTCTAGAAGCCTTAGTTGCTATTAGTGATTGGAAGTTAACTATATTAAGTAAAGCAGTTTCTATCAATTGGGCTTGATATAAAGGTGCTTTTACAGTTATTATTGGCTCACCAGGGAACATTATAGTTCCTTCTTCTACTGCATATATATCTCCTGTAAATTTAAAATCTCTTAGAAAATTCAAAAACCCCTCAGAAAATAGATTTAAACTTCTTAAATAGTCTAAGTCGTCCTCTGAAAAATGCAAATTATTTATATACTCAGCCAGTTGCTCAATGCCGCAAATAATTGTGTATCCACCGTCGCAAGCGTTTTTTCTAAAAAACATATCAAATACAACTATATCTTCGTGAATGTTTTTTTCGTAATATCCATTCATCATAGTAAGTTGGTATAAATCTGTAAGTAGAGTTAAATTTCGCATTTTTTTTCTCCTTAAATATTTTAATTAGTTATAAAAAAACCCTATACATATACTTAAACATAATCTAGCAAAACTTTCAAGTATAAAGTGGTATTAATGCATCATAAAATTATTTAAAGTAACTATTAATTATTCCGTAAAAAAAAATGTTATTTTAAAGAGAGGTGGGGAAAAATTAGCAAAATATGGTTTTATATGATAGTTATAGGGATAGTGGGGAGTATTTACTTTGATAATTTACAACAATTAAATACAGTGATTTTAGATGAAGGTTCGAAGGCTATTGAATTTACTATAAGCTTGGCAGCTATAATGTCACTTTGGATGGGAATAATGAATATAGCTAAAGAGTCTGGATTAGTTGATAAAATTGGCGTTAAGATAAATTTTATTTTAAAAAAATTATTCCCACAAATACCTCAAAATCACAAAGCTATGAATTACATAATAATGAATATAATATTAAACATGCTGGGAGCTGGAAATGGAGCTACTTCCTTTGGATTAAAGGCTATGGAGGAGCTACAAACCTTGAATGATAAAAAAGATAGAGCATCTAATGAAATGGTAATGTTTTTAGTTATAAATATATCCTCTATTCAATTGATACCCTTTACTATGCTTAAGATAAGAGCCGATTTAGGATCTGTTAATCCAAATGAAATAATAATTTCTACGTTGGTGGCGACTACAGTATCGACTATAGTAGCAATTGTATCGTGTAAAATTTTTGAAAGGAGGATAAAATAAATGCTTAATAAGATAGCTAATTTGGCGATTCCTATAATTATGCTGTTGATAGTTGTTTATGGAAAATATAAAAAAGTCGATATATATGAATCATTTGTAGTAGGTGCAGTTGACGGTTTGAAAACAGCGTGGAATATACTTCCCTATATAATAGGAATATTTTTAGCTATAGGAATATTTAAATCAGGTAGAGGAATTGAGATGCTTGAATTTATATTTGCACCAGTAGCAAATCTACTTAATATACCAAAGGAATTGATAGGACTGATAATGATGAAGCCTATATCAGGAAGTGGAGCGCTAGGAATGTACTCAGAGCTAGTCCAGAGGGTATCTGTAGATTCTTTATTAGAGAAGATGGGCGCAACTATTGTAGGGGCATCAGAGACGGTATTTTATACTATGGCGATTTACTATGGAAGTCAAAAAATAAAAAAGACTCGTCATACTTTGATTTGTGCGATGCTAAGTCATTTTGCTGGAGTTATAGCTTCTGTTTACATATGTTATTTGTTGTTTGGATAAATATATTTGAATTTAGAATAAATAAAGAATTAGAAATTATTATAAGAAATATAGTATAATTTAAGAATAAATAGTTAAAAATTATAGAATAGGAGACTGATTTTATGAAAAAATACGATGTAAGTAGAGAAATACATAATCCTTGCGCCAATATATATAACTTTGATATGAATTTTGAAGAAGAGGTTTGTACAGATAATACAGATGAAGCATTGGAAAAATTGATAGGTAGAAGTCTTCCTGAATATAAAAAGACAGTTTATGATAACGGTGCCACAATTGAATATGAACTTCTTTTACCTCGTAAGGAAAGATATACTTTTTCTGAAATAAAATAAAAAAATCAAATTAGTTTTTTTATATGTTGCTTGACAACAAATTTTTTATTTAATAAAATAACCATATAACAATAATAATTAAAAGCTGTGAAGAGAAGAGTAGATAATTTAATTTTTCTGCAGAGAGCTAGATTAGGTGAAAGCTAGCGTCTAATTGATTATTGAAGATGGCCTTGGAGCTTCTTATCTGAACTTACTTAAGATAAGACGGATGGACTCGTTATTAGTCCACTAAGACATTCAGATTTTTCTGGATAAATTAGGGTGGTAACGCGAATATATACTCGCCCCTATGGGATTCCATAGGAGGCGAGTTTTTTATTTATAGTAAATTTTAAGGAGGAAGTAAAATGAGTAAACCAACTTTTTATATTACAACACCTATATACTATCCAAGTGGTAGATTACATATAGGTCACACTTATACAACAGTTGCAACTGATGCAGTTGCTAGATTTAAACGTTTCTGTGGATATGATGTAAGATTCTTAACAGGTACAGATGAACACGGTGAAAAAATACAAAAGAAGGCTAAAGAAGCTGGAATGACAGAAATGGAATACCTAGATGGAATGATAGCTGACATCAAAAAATTATGGAAAACTATGGATATATCTTATGATGACTTCATAAGAACAACAGAACCAAGACATACAAAAATAATCCAAAAAATATTCACTAAATTATACGAACAAGGGGACATATACAAAGGTGAATACGAAGGTAGATACTGTACTCCATGTGAAAGCTTCTGGACTGAATCTCAATTAGTAGATGGAACTAAATGTCCAGACTGCGGTAGAGAAACTTATGTAGCTAAAGAAGAAGCTTATTTCTTCAAGCTATCTAAATACGAAGATAGAATAAAAGAATTATTCAAAAATCCTAACTACTGTTTCCCAGAAGCTAGAGCTAACGAAATGGTAGCTAACTTCTTAGAACCAGGTTTAGAAGATCTATGTGTAACTAGAACTTCTTTTGATTGGGGTATAAAAGTACCTTTCGATGAAAAACACGTTATATACGTTTGGGTTGACGCTCTATGTAACTATATAACTGCATTAGGATATATGAGTGAAGATGACTCATTATTCAAGAAATATTGGCCAGCAAATATACAAGTTGTAGGTAAAGAAATCATAAGATTCCATACAATTATATGGCCAGCGTTATTAATGGCATTAGATTTACCAGTATCTGAACAAGTATTTGGACATGGATGGATATTATTCGCTAATGATAAGATGAGTAAATCAAAAGGAAATATAGTTTATCCAGAACAAATGATAGAAAGATATGGAATAGATACATTAAAATATTATCTATTAAGAGAATTCGCATTTGGTCAAGACGGAAGCTACACTCACAGAAATTTCGTAACAAGAATAAACACAGACTTAGCTAACGACCTAGGAAACCTAGTAAGTAGAACTATAGCTATGGTTGAAAAATACAATGGTGGAATAATACCAGAACCAAAAGTAGCTACTGAATTTGACGAATCATTAAAAGAACAAGCTAAGCTTTCAAGACAAGTATTTGAAGAACAAATGAACAAAATGCAATTCCACGAAGCACTAGAAGGTGTATGGAAATTAATAAGAAGAACTAATAAATACATCGACGAAACTGCTCCTTGGGTACTTGCAAAAGACGAAAGTAAAAAAGATCAATTAGACACAGTTTTATATAACTTATGTGAATCAATAAGAATATTCTCTACATTAATAAACCCAATAATGAACACTACAGCTAACAAAATCTACGAACAAATGGGAATAAAAGGTGTAGAAGAATTAACTAACTGGGAAAGTACAGCTACATTTGGCTTAATAAAACCAGGTACAAAAGTAACTAAAGGTGAAATATTATTCCAAAGATTAGACATAGACAAAGAAGTTGCTGAGCTTGAAGAATTATTTGCAGAAAAGAAAGATGAACCTGCTCAAGAAGAAGCTCCACTTGAACATAAAGAACAAATCACTATAGATGATTTAGATAAAGTAGAACTTAGAATAGGTAAAGTTTTAAGCTGTGAAAAACATCCAAAAGCAGATAAACTTTTAGTATTCCAAGTTAAGGTTGGATCAGAAACTAGACAAATAGTATCAGGTCTTGCAAAACACTACAAACCAGAAGAATTAGTTGGAAAAGAATTAATAGTAGTTTGTAATCTAAAACCAACTAAATTAAGAGGTGTAGAATCTCAAGGTATGATATTAGTAGCTGGTGATGATGGAGATCCATTCAAAATACCATTTACTGATGGAGCAAAAGACGGCTGCATAGTTTGCTAAGGAGATAGACATTATGTTATTCGACTCACATGCACATTTAAATGACGAAAGATTTGATGAAGACAGAGAGGCATTAATCGCTTCTCTTAATGAAAAAGGCGTCGATTTAGTCGTAAATCCAGGAGCTTGTATGAAGACTTCATTTGAAAGTGTAGAACTTGCCAACAAATACGACTTCATATACGCTGCAGTAGGTGTTCATCCACATGATGTAGTGGATTTAACTGAAGCAGATATGGACACGCTAAAAAAATTAGCGACTGAAAATGAAAAGGTCGTAGCCATAGGCGAAATTGGTCTAGACTACTATTACGATGGAGACTACAAGGAGCTTCAAAAGAAATGGTTTAAAAGACAAATCGAACTAGCTAATGAGTTAAAATTACCTATAATAATCCACGATAGAGATGCACATGGAGATACCTTTGATATTATAAAATCTACAAAGGCTCCAGAAACAGGTTGTGTACTTCATTGCTACAGCGGTAATGTTGAACTAGCTAGAGAATATGTCAAAATGGGATGCTACATCTCTATATCAGGAACTGTAACATTTAAAAATAACAAGAAAACAAAAGAAGTAGTAAGAGAAATACCTCTAGATAGGCTGTTTATAGAAACTGATTCACCATATATGGCACCAACACCATATAGAGGAAAGAGAAATGACCCTACATTGGTGCAATTCGTAGCAGATACAATCGCACAGGAAAAGGGAATTTCTTATGAAGAGGTTTGTGAAGCGACAAAGGCAAATGCTAAGAGATTTTTCGGAATAAAATAGATATAAAAAAGCATGCAGGATAAATTTTATTTTGCATGTTTTTTTATATCTTTTATTAAAATTAATAGACTAATTTTATTACAATCACTATAATTTTAATTAGAAAATTAAAATAAAGGGTGAAAATAAAAATTGAAAAGTATAGATATTGATTTTGGAGAAGGAATATATAAAATAAATGTCAGTTGTATATTTTGTGGTTCAGATATAAATATTGCAATTTTTGGAGGAGAGAGACCACATATAGGTGCATGTGCATTAGCACAGTATTCAGAAAATACAGATATTTCATCTATAAATGCAAGTGTCAGTACAATATGTGCTTTAGGACATAGAGACGATATTTTAGCTAGAGACATAGCAATGAAGTTATCAAAAAAATTTAAAGCAAATGTAGTAGTAAGTGTTGGGATACATGTAGATAATGCGAGCAAATCAGATATAGAAAAGCTCATATCCAACACAAATGAAGCAATACATGATTTAGAAAACAAAATAACAAATGAGATGAAATAAATGGATTTAAAATATTGTCTAAAGAAATTAGACGAAGCAGGAAAACTAGCACATATAAAAAGTGAGGTTGATGTTTATCATGAAATGGCTGGTATATCAGCAAAGTTAGAGGGTAAAATTATTATTTGAAAAGCTAAAAGGATACGATTACCCTGTTACAACTGGAATGTGGTGGAATCGAGATAATTTAGCTGCTATATTTGATTCAACTGCTGAAGAATTACCATTTTTATTTGCAAAGGCAGTTCAAAGCTTAAGTAATAATCCAGTAGAACCTGTAATTGTTGAAGATGCTTCAGCACAACAAGTTACAATGGAGGAAGTTGATTTATCTAAAATACCAGTTCCAACATTAGCATTAAAGGATGATGGACCTTATTTTTCAAATTGTGTCATTATAGCTAAGGATCCAGATACAGGAGTTAGAAATACATCAGTACATAGATTAATGGTAACAGGAAAAAATAGATTAGGTCTTTTAATGGATGTAGGAAGACATTTAAGAGATTATTATGAAAGAGCAGAAGCTAAAGGACAATCATTAGAAATAACAATAAATAATGGTGCACACCCAGCGTATTATGTAGCAGCAATAACACCTAGTGCAGCAGCTCCAATTGATGTTGATGAATTAGGAGTAGCATCTTATCTTCTAGGTGAACCAGCTAAGCTTTGCAAAAGCAAGACAGTAGATGTCGAAGGTATAGCAGAGGCACAAATGATAATGGAAGCTGAAATTCTTCCATATGTAAGAGAACCAGAAGGACCTTTTGGAGAAGTTAGTGGATATTATGCAACTAGAGAGGATAGATGGGTAGTTAATATAAAATCTATAACAATGCAAAAAAATCCTGTTATACATATGCTACATCCTGGTAAAGAAGTATGGAACTCAGTAGGTCTAGGAGCTGAGGCAAACTTATTCCAAACTATATCAAAGCAAGTAAAAGGATTAAAGAAAGTATATCTTAGCCATGGAGGAAGTCACTATCACGCTATACTACAAATAGATCCTCCAAGAAATGGAATGGCTAAAAATGCAATATTAGCAGCCTTTGCGGCATTTCCAGCACTTCAAATGGTTACAGCAGTAAATAGCGATGTCAATTTATACGATGCTGAGGATGTTGAAAGAGCTATGGTAACTAGATGTAGACCTGATAAAGATATAATCATTGTACCTGATTGCTTTGGACATGAGTTAAATCCTGCTACTGATGATGGCGTAGGTGCTAAGATGGGATTTGACTGTACTTATCCAGTTCCAAAATCAGATAGATACGAAAAAGTTGCATTTAAAGAAGTTGATTTAAATGATTATGATATAGAATATTAGTATTTGTAATTTTAGTTATTAATTTGTAGAGACCTGTAATAAATCAATTATGGGTATTTTATTTTGTTAGCTTTTAGGATTATACTAAAAATAGCAAGAGTATATAATGGGGGTAAAAAAATATGGAGACAAATTACAAAGTGGCGTATGAACATGAGTGGAAGGTTTTGAAAACAAGAGATTTAAACGAAGTAGCGAAAAGAAGAGTTGCAATTTACGATGAAGAAAAAAATCAAATTAGGTTAAAATTTTTAAACAACGATTATATATTAGACTGCAATGAAGAAACTATAGTCAGAGAAAAAGACGGGTTTGTTCATTCTGCAGAAACAAGTGTAATAATACTAAATTATCTAGGATATACAGAAATAGATACCGAAAAATCAGACAAGTGGATCAGCATGAAGGAAATCCCAAATGGAGGTATGCAATTTTTCCCAGCTTTTTATAAAAACACAGTGATTCATTTGATAAATAAATATGGATATGATTTAGATGGATTCGAGCAAAGCTGTCTAGAATTAGGAGGAGTTCCTTGTAATGTAGGCGATAAAGGCTTTGAATTTGAAGTATTTCCAAAGGTATCTGTGCGTGTCGGTCTTTGGGAGGGTGATGATGAAATTGCGCCTGGAGTCAATGTATTGTTTAATAAAGACGTGCAAAACTTCATGCATGTAGAAGCTGCTATAGGAATGGGAATGTACATAGGTAAGCAAATTTTAAAGAATGAAATCAGCGGGCTTTTATAAAGGAGATTAATAATGAGAATAAATTTGAAAAAAATAATCTTTATAGTGCTTGGTTTATTTATAGTTATTTTGCTTTTTAATATCAAGGATTTAAATATAAAATTGATAGGAAGTAATACAAAAATCGAAGAAGCTTCCGAAAATAAGGAACTTAAGGTAATAACACAGTGCAGGATAATATCTTCTGTAACTGTTAGAAAAGGAGATTCTTCTTCCGATGATGCGTTAGGCAAATTATCAGAAGGAGATAAAGTCGATATTGTAGAAGATGCATCTAATGGATGGTACAAAATTAAATACAAATATGGCTATGGATATATACTTAAAAAATATGCAATAGCTATATTAGATAAATTTTTATTTGTTGGTGATTCATATACAGATTTATTGAGAAGTACAATAGAAGCAAATGCATCAGATACTATAATAAGAGCTAAATCAGGGTGTTATCCCTCATATTGGCTTGATAATTTTGATAAAATGCCGAATCCTTCGAAGGTTGAGGGTGTATGTCTGTTAATTGGCGTAAATGGAATGGATGAAGGATATTATAAAACTAATGTAAAAGATACAGAGATATTGATAAAGAAGTTATCAAATAAATACAGTAATAAAGAAATTTATGTTCAAAAGGTTTTTCCTCTTGGAGATAATTATCCTAAAGTTAAGCATAAAATTAAGTTGATTTCTGAGTTTAATCAAGAGATAGAAGATTATTGTAAAACTATGCCAAATGTCGAGGTTATCGATACGACTGAAGGTTTGGTAGATGATAAGGGATATTTAAAATACCATGATTCAGATGGGATACATATTAAATATGATAAATACGATAAGTTTTTCAATAATATTGGAAGAGAAATATTGAAGGGAACCCTTAAAAAATAAGGCATAGGCTAATTTAGTAAGCCTATGCCACATAAAAACTTCGAACTCTCTTTTTTATTCATTTATTTTCCAAAATTCAATATTTCTATCTATTACCTCATCTAACGTACATGGCTCAAATCCAATCACATCAACGCCTACGTTGTATGCATTTTTTCTGCTTTTTATAATCTTATAAGTATCTAATGTTGTCTTATTGTGAATATGACCATGTAGGTGAATTGAATTTTGATAATATCTATTCCATTCTAAAATCGGATGATGAAACATTACTACCATTTTGCCGTTATCAGTTATTTCTTTATAATAGTCAATGCTTTCAAATACTTTTTTTGCTTTTTCGTTATTCATTATATTTTTTTCATGATTTCCGATAATTAGATGTTTTTTTCCGTTTAAATTTTTTAATGTATTTACATAATTTCCGCTATGATGATGGACTACATCGCCGAGAAGCCAGACATCATCTTCAGGAGTTACTTTTTTGTTCCAATTTTCAAGGATTTTTATTTCCATTTCTTCAACATTGTTAAATGGGCGATTACAAATTTTAAGAATATTTTTGTGGCCTAAATGCAAATCTGATATTTAATAATTCATGATGATAATTCCTTTCATTTATATTTTAAATATATATATTCGATTAATTGAATTTAAATCCTTTAAGGCATTGATTAAAATAAGTGTTAATAATAAACATATAACAAGACTTTTTCCAAAAAGCATTGATTAAATAATGAAAAAAAATTAAAATATAAAGATGTGAATAAATAAGAAATAAGTAAAATTCAATAAATACAACAAGACATAAATGCAAAAACTTAACAATAAATAGAATAAATAAAAAGTAAAAGGTGAAATTATAATGATAAAAGAAATAATAGTAGTAGAAGGTAGAGACGATGTTACAGCTGTAAAAAGAGCTGTAGACGCTG
>NZ_JAXEWM010000062.1:0-10759 GCF_034113885.1 Intestinibacter sp. | reverse complement strand
GCCTGGGAGAGTAGGACGTAGCCACGTAGTCTTTCTTTTATTTTTTGATTATTTAAATATTGGGAATATTAATATATAATTTGGGTGAAATATGTGTGATAAAGTATTATTTTGTATTAATTATTAAAAATAATGCTTTTTTTTGTATATGAGTACAAAACTATGTACAGGCAGTGTATTGAAATTTTAAAAAAGAGAATTATAATATAAGTAATTATCAAATATATAATGCGGTGTTTAGGCTTAATTGATTATTTTAGTTAGTTTTTTTAAGGAAAAGTCTTTAATTAAGAGGGAAGATTAAAGTAGGAATATTTTGTAAAAATGAGGATTACAAAATAAAAAAAATTTTGTTTATGTGGGGGATTAAATATGGATAGGATAAATAATAATATAAAATTCTATACATTTATTGACATTTTACAGACTTATTCTGACAAGAATGTGTCGCTTTCGATTAAGGAGATAAATAATCATATGAAGAAGCGTCTCGGGATTGTGCTTGATAGAAGGACGATTTACAACTATATGAGGGATATGAAGGCGCTTGGTTTTGATGTGAGTGATTATGATAAGAATAAAGAGGGATATTATTTGAATTCGCATACGCTTGAGCCGTATGAGATCAAGATTTTGTCGGATGCTGTTTTGACTAGCAATTTTATTACTAAGGGCAAGTCTTTGGAGCTAATTGCAAAGCTGAAGTCTTTTAATTCTATATACCAGAATAGGGATTTTATAGATAATATTTTTATTGAGGATATACCTAAGTCTACTAATGAGGAAATTTTTTCTAATATGATGGTTATCGATGGGGCTATCAAGGAGGGTAAGAAGATTAGGTTTAATTATTGTAATTATGATTGTTTTAAGCGTTTGGTGTATAGGGTTGATGATAGTGGCGAGAGGAAGGTTTATGTTAAGAGTCCTATTTATTTGATTTTGAGGAATAAGAATTATTATTTGGTTTGTGCTGATGAGAGCTCGGAGGTGCTTCAGAATTATCGCGTGGATAGGATGTTAAACGTGTCTGTGATGGACGAGGATATTATGGACTTGTCGAAATTTAGGGATTGCAAGACTGGATTTAATCCAATGGACTATTTGAGAAAGAGTTTTAAGATGTTCACGGGGGAAAATGCCATTGTGATTGTGGTGTTTGCTCAGAGTCTTTTGAATTATTTTTTGGATGAGTTTGGTGATTATATATATATAATGGAAGAGGAAAATTTTAGCAATAATAATTTGTGTGAAGATGTGAGAAGTGAATGTCTTGATTATAATATTTTGAAAAAAATTTTAGGGGCAAATGAGTACGAGGAATATATATTGACTGGGAAATATATAGAAGACAGGGATACTATAAGTAAAATTGAGGATTTTAGGAAGGTATTGAAGAAAATTGTCGAGGCAGGAAGCGTCGGAAATGTGAAGGCTGCTGCTGGCGATGAAAAGGTGGCTGCTGGTGATCAGGTAGAGGTGGCAGCTAATGATGAAAAGGTAGTTGCTGGTGGTGAAAAGGTAGTTGCTGGCGATGAAAATGTGGCTGCTGATCAGGTAGAGGCGGTTGCCAATAAGGAAAAGACAGAAAATGATGAGGTAGTTGCTGATGATGAGGGCAGTATAGATTGTACAAGTAATTATAAAGCGGTTGATGTGAGTACGGGAGAGAATATAAAGGATAGTAAAAAATATATAGGCATTTTTGTGGCTAAGAGCGGTGTTGGATTGGCTAAGTGGATATTGCAGTTTGGTGCTGATATAATGGTCGTGTTCCCTGAGAGTTTGAGGGATCTTATTAGGAAAGAGATTGACGAGATGGGCGAGTATTACTCTGAGTAGTGGTTTACGAAAGGGGTAAGCTCTTTCGTTTTTTGGAGAGTTTTGGCTGGAGGAAGGCTAGATTGGAGAAATCTGGCGAAAAGTTTGGAGAGTTTTGGCTGGAGGAAGGTTAGATAGGAGAGAGTTGGCGAGGATAAGGAGAGGTTCGGATGAGAAAGGACAACTGGGAGTGTGTAGGCGAAGGGAAGGCTACCTGTGAAAAAGAGTGATATACGGTTTATGAAAAACAACGAGGATGGGGGCAAATACATTATATTTGTGATGTGGGAAGTTACAAAAAAGATAAAATATGTTATAATTACATAAAAAAATAAGTTTGGAGGAAAAGATGGGAGAAACAGTCAACATAAGAGAATATATAGACATGTTTAGAAGAAGAAAATGGATTGTGATTATAACCATTTTAATTTGTTTAGCATTTGGAGGATATAAGACATATAAGAATTATGTTTCGTATGTTCCAATGTACAAGTCTAAGATAACTATTAGGATTAATTCTATGAAGTCAATACAAAGTAAGCAAAGTTCTAAGAAAAAAAGTGATGAGGATGAGGATGCTCAAGCATTGAATAATATTTACAATTCTTATTCTGGTTCTGCGTCTGCTACTAATCAAAATATCGCGACTTCATATATCGGACTAGCGAAATCTGAGAATGTCAAGAAGAATATAGCTGCTTTGACTGGATTAAAGGTTAGTCAAGTGGGATATATCAATCCTGTTCAAAGTGCAGAAATTCCACAATTTATCGATGTACAGGTTACTTGTTCTTCTAAGGAGATAGCTAAGCAGGTTGCGACGGCTTTTCCAGAGGCGTATAATAATGAGCTTCTGAGAGTAATTAATTTGGACTGTGTAGAGGTTGTTTATGATGCAACTGATGGACAATTGATACCAAGAAGTAGAGATATAACTTTATTGAAGGCTCTTGCTGTAGGTGTTGTGATATCCATATTTTTAGTATTGTTAGCTGAATGCTTAGATACTAAGATTAAAACTCCTGAGGATGTGGAAAAGTATTGGGATTTACCATTAATAGGTACTATACCAATGGATGACGGAAAAGTAAAAGGAAGACATGCAATTCAAAAATAGGAGGTAGGATATGATAGGAGCATATGATGAAGGTAATTACGAGTTAAATGAGTCTTATAGAGAGATAAGAAACTATTTAGGTATAAATAAAAATATAAAGACAATCCTTATAACTAGTGCAGAGATGGATGAAGGTAAGACAACTATAGTATGTAATTTGGCTAAGTGTTTTGCTGAGCTAGAGGATACAAGGGTGTTATTGATAGACTGTGACTTTAGAAAAAGAGGTGTCAGTAGATATTTTGGTATAGACAACACTTTTGGGATAGCAGATATAGTGTTTGGGCATAAGACGGAGGAAGAGTGTGTAAAGAAAATAGGTGATCTAAATGTTATAACTTCTGGAGGTGTGCCTTCTAATGCGTCTATTCTGTTGAATTCACAATCTATGAAGGATGCAATTAGAAATTTCAGAGAAGAATACGATTATGTATTTATAGATTCTCCGCCTATAAGCAGATTAAACGATGCCTGTATAATCACACAGTATGTAGATGGAACAGTTCTTGTAAATGCATCTAAGGCAATCGACGCCAAGGTGGCTAAGATAACTTTGGATAAGCTAAATAAGGTAGGTTCAAATGTTATCGGTGTAATACTAAATAAATTTAAATCTGAGAGATATAGCTATTATAATAGTTATTATGGATATTCAGATTATGATAAAAAGTCAGGCTTATTTGATTTTGGAAAAAAGAAGAAAAAAAAGAAAAAAAGAAACAAGAAGAGATAAAATAACAAAAATCAAAATAATTCAAATGGACAATAAAAATATTATTAGCTATATATCAATTTGATCTATATAGCTAATAATATTTTAGAAAGAAATACTTAAATAAGTTAATGTAAATATAATTTTGAATTAAATTTACGCTAAAAGCATTTTAATAATTAATAAAAAGTATTAAAATAATATAATGGAATAATAGATTAGATGCGAATATCGAAAAGTTTTATCAAGAATAAACGAGGGTGATAGGATATTGGAGGGATATTTATGGTTTTGAGGATTATGCAAAAAATTGATGAGATATCAAATGATGCGGATAAGTGTAAGATGAGACAGGTTATTTTGGCTTGCTTTGATTTTATGATATGTGTCTGTAGCTTTATATTTACATTGAATTTGTTAGATATGAATACTAGTAGCTATTATTTGATACCTGTGTTTATTTACGCTATTATCAATGAAATAGCGATATTTAAGTTTAGATGCTACGATAGCTTATGGAAATGCGGAGGAGAAAAGGAAGTAGCTAGTATATTTTTGGCGTGCTTTGTGGCTTTTATACCTGCATATATTTCAATTAGATTGGCAGGGTTTAAGTTTAGTGCGGTTTTTTATATATTTAATTTAGCTATGGTTATAACTGCGATGATATTTCTGAGAGTAGTGTATAGAACTATGAGAAGAGTATTGATGCAGATTAATTTAATACAAAATGCTTCCAATTCTAAAAAGGTATTAATTGTAGGCGCTGGAAGAGCCGGTAATATGATACTTAGAGAGCTATTTGAAAATCCAGAGCTTAAAAAGGTTCCAGTGGGAGTTGTAGACGATGATAGAAATAAAATAGGAAAGCAAGTATTTGGAGTTCCAGTTCTTGGGACTACAGAAGACATATCAAATATAGTACAAGATAAAGCAATAGATGAGATAATATTTTGTATAGCCAATATAAATCCAATTAGAAAAAAAGAAATTATAAATATTTGCAAAAATACTAAATGCAAGGTAAAAACTATACCTGGAATATATGAAATTATAGATGAAAAGGTCAATTTGACAAAGCTTAGAGATATACAGATAGAGGATTTGTTAGGTAGAGAGCCTGTGAAAATGAATTTAAGCGATATGGATAAAATCATAAAAAACAAGACTGTCATGGTCACAGGTGGAGGAGGCTCTATAGGGTCTGAGCTATGTAGACAAATCGCCAAGTACGAGCCTAGAAAATTGATAATAGTCGATATCTATGAAAACAATGCATATGAAATTCAACAGGAATTGGTCAGACAAAGACCTGAGCTGGATTTGGATGTGATGATAGCGTCTGTTAGAGATGAGGAAAAAATGGACAGCTTATTCGAGATTTATAAGCCTGAGGTAGTGTTCCATGCAGCTGCTCATAAGCATGTGCCTCTGATGGAGTACAGCCCTTGTGAGGCTATTAAGAATAATGTGTTTGGTACTTTAAATGTGGCAAAAATAGCTGATAAATATAAGGTGAAGAAATTTGTATTGATTTCTACAGATAAGGCGGTCAACCCTACTAATATAATGGGGGCTACTAAGCGCTGCTGTGAAATGATAATACAAAATATAAATAAAAAGAGCGAGACTGAGTTTGTGGCAGTTAGATTTGGTAATGTGCTTGGAAGTAATGGTAGTGTGGTGCCGCTGTTTAAGAAGCAAATCGCTGAGGGCGGTCCTGTTACTGTGACTCATAGGGAGGTTACTAGATTCTTTATGACTATACCTGAGGCAGTGTCTTTGGTGCTGCAGGCTAGCGCCATGGCTCAGGGCGGTGAGATATTTGTCCTTGATATGGGAGAACCAGTTAGGATAGTGGATCTTGCTGAGAATCTTATCAAGCTTAGTGGGTATGAGCCTTATGTTGATATACCTATTAAGTTCACAGGGCTTCGCCCAGGTGAGAAGCTGTATGAGGAGGTTCTTATGGAGGAGGAAGGCCTTAGAAGGACTTCTAATAATAAGATAAAGATAGGTAAGCCTATTGATATTGATGAGAAGGAGTTTGTTAAGGAGCTTAATATACTTAAGAGGGTGGCTTTTAATAATCAGGATGAGAAGGTCGATTTGATTATGAAGAGTATTGTGCCTACTTATGTTAGACGAGAAGAAGTAGTATAGGGAGGAAATAGGTGTAAAATGGAAGACGGTAATATTGGAATATATCATAGGATTAAGAGAATAATCGATTTTGTAATATCACTAATAGGATTCATAGTACTAATACCAGTTTTTTTAATATTAATAATTTGTATAAAAATAGATTCAAAGGGACCGATTTTATTTAAGCAGAGAAGAATAGGAATACATAAAAGTGAATTCAACATACTAAAATTTAGAACTATGAGAATAGATACACCTAAGGATACACCTACGCATTTACTAGAAAATCCAGAACAGTACATCACAAGGGTAGGTAAATTTCTGAGAAAAACAAGCTTAGACGAGCTACCACAGATAATAAACATAATAAAAGGTGAGATGAGCATCGTGGGGCCTCGTCCTGCTCTATGGAATCAGTACGATCTAATAGAGGAGCGCGACAAATACGGTGCAAACGACGTACCTCCAGGGCTTACTGGCTGGGCTCAAATCAACGGTCGAGACGAGCTACCTATACCAGTCAAGGCGGCACTAGATGGAGAATATGTGAAAAACTGCAGCCTAGGATTTGACATCAAGTGCTTCTTTATGACTTTTATAAAGGTCTTAAGAAGCGACGGCGTAGTAGAAGGAAAGGTCGAGAGTGCAGTCGAAGCAGAGAAGCAGACTAATGAATAATGCGAGGTGACATAATGAGAAAAATATTAATACTTTCAAACCACTTTGCGACAGTATACAAATTCAGAAGAGAGCTGATGGAGAGCTTGGTAGAAAAGGGATATGAAGTAGTTGTGTCACTTCCAAAAAGCGACGACAACGAAGAGCTAAAGCCACTAGGAGTCAGAATAGTGGAGACTTATGTAGATAGAAAAAGCATGAATCCAGTAAAGGACATCAAGCTTATGATAGATTATCTAAAACTAATAAAGGAAGAAAAGCCAGACATAGCGATAGGATACACTATAAAGCCAAACATCTACGGCGGCATGGCGTGCAGAATCAGAAAAACTCCATTTATCGCAAATGTAACTGGCTTAGGAAGTGCCTACTACAAGGGTGGAACGCTAAAAACTATAGTCAGTACACTATATAAATTTGGACTTAAAAATGCAAAGGCGGTGTTTTTCGAAAACAAGCAAAACGCTCAGGTCATGATAGACGATGGGACTATCACAAAGGAGCAGGCTGTCGTGATGAACGGTGCCGGAGTTAATCTGGATAGATTTAGCTATAGCGAGATGCCGACAGACAAGGACGGTACGAAATTCCTATTCGTGGGTAGAGTCATGGAGGAAAAGGGCGTAAACGAGCTGTTTGAGGCTATCAAGCGAATTAAAGAGGAAGGCATCAAGGCTGAATTTGGATTTTTAGGTTGGTTTGAGGAAGACTACAGCGAGATTATCAAGGACTTAGAGGCTAAGGATTATATAAAATACTACGGATATCAGAAGGATGTCGTGAAATTTATGAGAGAGGCGCATTGTATCGTGCTGCCTTCTTATCATGAGGGTATGGCAAATGTGCTACTTGAGGGCGCTTCTATTGGTAGAGCACTGATCGCTAGTGATATACATGGATGTAAGGAGTCTGTGATTGACGGTGTCAGTGGGTTTACTTGTAGGGTGAAGGATAGTGGCGATTTATATGAGAAGATCAGGGCTTTTTGTGAGATGAGTTATCAGGAGAAGGCTCAGATGGGTGTTCGTGGTAGGGAGCATATGGAAGAGGTTTTTGATAAGAGGAAGGTTGTTGAGCTTACTATTGAGGAGATAGAAAGATGAGTGAACCGATAAGAATACTACAGGTAGTGACATATATGGGGCGTGGTGGACTTGAGACTATGCTCATGAATTATTATAGAAATATTGATAGAAGTAAGGTGCAATTTGACTTTTTGACTCATCGATATGAGAAGGCTGATTATGATGATGAGATTGAGGCACTTGGTGGCAAGATTTATCATCTGCCTAGGTTGAATCCTTTTAGTAGAAGTTATCTGAGTGCTTTGGATAGCTTTTTTAAGGAGCATAGCGAGTATCAGGTGGTGCATTGTCATCAGGATTGCTTGAGTGGGGTTGTGCTTAAGGTGGCTAAGGCTAATGGGGTTAGATTTACTATAGCTCATGCACATAGCGCTAGTCAGGATAAGAATTTGAAGTATTTGATAAAGGTTATTGCTAAGAAAAATATAAAGAAGTACTCAGATCAGCTGTTTGCTTGTGGAGATGAGGCAGGGAAGTGGATGTTTGAGACTGATGATTTTAAGGTTATAAATAATGCGATTGATACTGACTTATATACTTATAATCAGGAGAAATCGCTTGAGGTTAGACGAAAATTAGGTATAGAAGGCAAGTTTGTGGTCGGTCATGTTGGAAGATTTAATTATCCTAAGAATCACAAGTTTATAGTAGATGTGTTTGATGATGTTTGTAAAATCGAGTCTGATAGTGTACTTATGCTTGTTGGAGATGGAGACATGAGAGGTGAAATCGAGGACAAGGTGAAGGCGCTTGGCTTGGAGGATAAGGTCAAATTTATGGGAGTTAGATCTGATGTCACTGAGTTGATGCAGGCTATGGATGTGTTTTTGTTTCCTTCATTGTATGAAGGGTTACCAGTTACTATGGTAGAGGCACAGGCATCAGGATTAAAATGTATAATTTCAGACAAGGTGCCAACAGAATGTGCGCTTACTGATAACGTACAGGTTGTGAAATTAGAGGATAGTCCAAAAATTTGGGCGAACCAAGTATTAGAGTATAAAAATTACGAAAGAAGAAATACAAAGCAAGATATTGAAAAAGCTAATTTCGATATAAAGACTAATGCAAAGTGGTTGCAAGAGTTTTATTTGAATAAATATTAATTGGAGGAGTTTGATTATGGCGACATTGACAGTATTTACTCCAACTTATAATAGAGCTTATGTGCTTAAGCAGTGCTATGATAGTTTGTGCAGACAGACTTGTAAGGATTTTGTGTGGCTTATAGTTGATGATGGCTCTAGTGATAATACTAAGGAAATTGTGGACGAATGGATGACTCAGAATAATGGGTTTGAGATTAGATATGTCTACAAAAAAAATGGAGGAATGCATACGGGACATAATAAGGCATATGAGCTTATAGACACAGAGCTAAATGTGTGTATAGATTCAGATGATTATATGCCTGATGATGCAGTTGAGTTGATTGTTGATTTTTGGAATGAAAATAGGGATAGCAGTTATTCTGGGATAATAGCGCTTGATGTATATAAAAATGGACAGGTTATAGGTAAGGAGCTGCCTGATAAGAAGAGTACTACTTTAAGTGGGTACTATGAAAATGGTGGTCAGGGTGATAAGAAGCTTATTTATAGGACTGAGGTGATAAATAAGTATCCTGCTTATCCGGAGTTTGAAGGTGAAAAGTTTGTGCCTTTGGATTATAAGTATTTGCTGGCTGATCAGGATTATGAGCTTTTGATTATGAATAAGCCTGTTTGTGTTGTGGAGTATATGGAGGATGGCTCTAGTAAGAATATGCTTAGACAGTATTATAGAAATCCTAAGGGATTTGCTTTTATGAGAAAGGTGCATATGAAGTATGACAAGGGATTTGTCAGAAGGTTTAAGACTTGTGTGCATTATGTATCTAGTAGTTTTATTAGTGGAAATAGGCATTTTGTAAAGGAGAGTCCGAGAAAGGGTATGACTATGTTGTCGATACCTTTTGGATTTTGTCTTTATTTATTAGTTAGATATAACAACAGAGAAAGGATATAGAAAATGGAAGTATATTGGTTTATGCTGGCTTGGGTGATATTTTTCGGGATATTAGCTCAGGTTAGTGCTAAGAGAGTTTGTGTAGGTGAAGATATGTATGAGGCGAGGGCTAATTTGTTTATGGCGCTTGTTGTTTTTTCTGTTATTATATTTTTTGCTGGGATGAGAACTGTCGTTGGAGATACTCTTACATATATAAAAATGTTTGAAGAGTATCCTTTACTTGAAAATGCTAGAAATATTATTTTTGATAAAAGTGCTAGAGAACCTGGATTTAGATTGTTTTCTATATTAATAAAAACTTTTATATCAGATAATTATAGTATTTGGCTTTCTATAATTGCTATAATAAGTGGACTATGTGTAATGATGCCATTATATAAATATTCTTGTAATTTTGGATTAAGTGCTTTTTTATTTATGACATCTTGTCAATTTACGTGGATGTTTAATGGAATGAGACAGTTTTTGGCAGCATCTATAATATTTGCTTGTACAGGATTAATTCTTAAAAATAGGACGGTTTTATATATAATTATTGTTTGTTTGTTATCTTCTATTCATCAATCAGCATTGCTTTTAATACCAATGTATTTTGTTGTAAAGGGAGAACCTTGGAATAAAAGAACAATGTTATTTGTGGTATGTATAATATTGACTATGTTATTCACAAGTAAATTTACAAATTTATTGACAGATGTAGTTGAAAAAACAGACTATGCAACTTCTGTAAACGAATTTAAAGATACTGATGATGGAACAAGTATAATTAGAATATTAGTAGAATCAATTCCTGTAATAATGGCTTTTATATATAGAGACAAGATAAAACATAAATTAACCCCTATAATTAAGTTGAGTATTAATATGTCTTTAGTTGCAAGCGGTCTCTATATGATATCTAAGATTGCAAGTAGTGGCATTCTTCTTGGTAGGTTACCTATATATTTTTCTATGTATAATTTGATTTTATTACCATGGTTAATAAAAAATATATTTGAAAAAAGAGAAAAAGACTTAATTTATTATATAATGATAATTTGTTATTTTACTTTCTTTTACTATCAAATGTGTATAGCATGGAGAGGAATGGGATATGGGAGTAGTATACTCAATATAAAATATAATATTAGTATATAGGAGATATAACAGAGATGAAAAAGATATTATTTTTTATTCCTAATTTAATGCATG
>NZ_JAXEWM010000061.1:0-4351 GCF_034113885.1 Intestinibacter sp. | reverse complement strand
ATGAAGGATGAAGGCAGAAAAATATTCGTTCTTGGAAATGCGCCAACAGCTTTATACAAGGTTATAGAAATGTTTAATGCTGGATGTAGTGTAGATGCAGTTGTAGGTGTTCCAGTTGGTTTTGTAGGCGCTGCTGAATCAAAGCATTCATTAGAACAAACAGAAATACCTTATATAGTAGCGCAAGGTAGAAAAGGTGGTAGCAATGTAGCTGCTGCAATAGTTAACGCTATATTATACGCAATGTAGGTAACACTATGGAAGAATACGTATATATAGACGGCAAAAAATACAGAAGAGGATATACTACAGGATCTTGTGCCGCTGCAGCATCAAAGGCTGCGACGTATATGTTGGTTACTCAAAAGAAATTAGAGTCAGTCAACATAGATACGCCAAAAGGAATTTATTTAACATTAAAGCCTGAAAATATAGAAATAAACAGAGAATATGCTATTTGTTCTATAAAAAAAGACGGTGGAGATGACATCGATGCAACTCATACTATGGATATTTTTGCGAAGGCTGAGATGATAGACAGAGTTAATGAGGGTGAAGACATCTATGTTACAGGTGGAATAGGAGTAGGTACAGTCACTAAAAAGGGATTAAAGGTCGAGGTTGGAAAGTCAGCTATCAATCCAGTACCTATGAGCATGATAAAAACAGAAATCCACAAGGTCTTGGGGACAGATTTAAATACATATATAGACAAAACAAAAACATTAAAAATTACTATATACGCACCACAAGGAGTGGAAATTGCTAAAAAGACCTTTAATCCTAGACTTGGCATAGTTGGAGGAATATCTATTTTAGGTACTTCTGGAATAGTAGAACCTATGAGTGATGAAGGATGGAAAAAATCTCTATCTCTAGAGCTTGAAATGAAAAGAGGGCAAGGCTTAGATAAAATTATACTAGTTCCAGGAAATCATGGAGAAGAGTTTATACAAAACGAGTTAGGCTTAGATATGAAATACGTAGTCAGAATGAGTAACTTTGTAGGATATATGCTCATGGAGGCAAAACGCATGGGGTATAAAAAATTACTCCTAGCTGGACATATCGGTAAATTTATAAAAGTCGCTGCTGGAATATTCCAAACTCACAGCAAGGTTGCCGATGCTAGAAATGAAATTATGATTTCTAATTTAGCACTTATGGGAGCGCCAGTAGAATTTTTACGACAAATAGACGAATGTGTAACAGCAGAGGGAGCAGTTGAAATAATCGACCAAAGTGAGTACACAGATGTTTACAATATTTTATGCAACAAATGTAGAGATAGAGTAAAACAACATCTAGGTGATGACAGCATAGATGTAGGTGTGTATATGTTTAGGATGGACAAATCCTATTTAGGAAAATCAGACAATGCAGATTCTATAGTGGAGGTATTTAGATGATTAATATTATAGGTTTAGGACCTGGAAACACAGATTATATTACTAAATTAGGAGAAAAATTAATCTATTCATCTGATGCAGTAATCGGAGGAAAGAGAAATTTGGAGTCTATAAGTGATTTCGAAGGAGAAAAAATAGTTTTATCTACAAATTTAAAAGAAATCCTAGAATATATACAAAACAACTTAGATAAAAATATTTCTGTTATAGCATCTGGAGATCCTTCTATATATGGAATTGGAAAATATCTTTCAAAAAATATAGAACATAAACACTTAAATATAGTTTCTGGTATAAGTTCACTTCAATATATATTTTCAAGAATATTTGTCGACATGAACGATGTCTATATTACAAGTAGCCACGGAAAGGTGCCAGACTTTGATTACATACTTTCTCACAAAAAAGTATGTATGGTTACTGACAGCAAAATAGGTCCTCACGAGATAAGCAGAGAAATACAAAAGAGAAATTTAAATAAAACTGTAGTAGTAGGCGAAAATCTATCTTATGAGGATGAAAAGATAACAATAGGAAAGCCAGAGGATATATTGGCAGTTGAAAAATTTGATATGAATGTAGTGGTGATATTAGATGAGGAATAGAGATTTTATAACAGGAAAAGTTCCTATAACAAAAGAAGAAGTCAGAGCTATATCTATAAATAAATTGGATTTATTAAATGCTAAGACTTTTATAGATGTAGGTGCAGGGACTGGTAGTATATCTATTGAAGCTGGATACCATTATCCAAATTTAAGAGTTATAGCTATCGAACGAAATGACGATGCACTTGATTTAGTAAATCAAAATATAGAAAATTTTAATCTAACAAATGTAGAGGTTGTAAAGGCTTATGCACCTGTTGATTTAGATTTAGATACACAGGTAGATGCAATTTTCCTTGGAGGAACAGGAAAGAAGCTAGAAGAAATTATCGACTGGTCTAAGGAATTATTAGTCCCTGGAGGAAGACTTGTAGCTAATTTTATAATAATAGATACATTTTATGAAATGCTGAGATTAGTTAGAGAAAAAGGGTTTAAAAACGTAGATGTAACAGTTTTAAACGTTTCAAAGCTTGAAAAATTAGGACCAGGGGAATATTTTAAACCTCATAATCCAATATATATAATATCATGTGAAAAAGGAGTAGAATAGGACAATGAATACTAACGTTAATAAAGTACATTTTGTAGGGGCAGGCCCTGGGGACAAAGAATTAATAACATTAAAAGGATATAAATTACTAAGCAATGCAGATGTTGTAATATATGCAGGTTCATTAGTAAATCCAGCACTTCTTGAATACTGCAAAGAAGGCTGCGAAATACATGACAGTGCTTACATGAATTTGCAAGAAATAATAGATGTTATGGAAAAAGGAATCAAAGAAGGAAAATCTGTTGTAAGATTACAAACAGGTGACTTCTCTATATACGGTTCAATCAGAGAACAAGTAGAAGATTTAGCAAAATTAGATATAGATTACGACTGTACACCAGGAGTAAGCTCTTTCTTAGGTGCATCATCAGCTCTAGGAGTAGAATACACAGTTCCAGAAGTATCTCAAAGTGTTGTTATAACTAGAATGGAAGGTAGAACTCCAGTGCCAGAAAAGGAATCTATAGAATCTTTCGCTAAGCACCAAACTTCAATGGTAATATTCTTATCAGTTCAAGAAATTGAAAAGGTTGTAGAAAAATTAATAGCTGGTGGATATCCAAAAACTACTCCAATAGCAGTAATATACAAAGCTACTTGGCCAGATGAAAAAGTAGTAAAAGGAACTTTAGAAGATATAGCAGTTAAAGTTAAAGAAAATGGAATCAAGAAAACAGCATTAATAATGGTAGGAGAATTCCTAGGAACTACATATAATAATTCAAAATTATATGATAAGGACTTCAAACATGAATACAGAAAATAATAAAATTGCTATTATTTGCTTAACTCAAAATGGAAAGAATTTAGCTTTAAAGCTGCAAAGTGAGTTAAAGGAAGGTCAGGTTTATTTTGTTAAAAAGAAGAGTGAAGATGAGTTACAGGAGTCTAGTAAAGGCATAATTAGAATATATGAAAAACTAAAAGATTTTGTTCCAACAATATTTAATAAATACAGATATATAGTATTTATTATGGCGACAGGAATCGTAGTTAGAACAATCGCTCCTTTAATACAAAGTAAATTCGAGGATCCAGCTGTAATAGTGACAGACGAAAAAGGAACTAATGTAATAAGCTTACTAAGCGGTCATATGGGTGGAGCAAATGAAATGACTTTATATATAAGCCATTTGATCGGTGCCAATCCAGTTATAACAACAGCCACAGATGTAAACAATAAATCTTCATTAGATATGATTGCAAAAAAACTAAATGGATATATAGAAAATTTTAGAGATAATGTACTAAAAGTAAATTCCATGATAGTAAATAACAAGCAAGTGGGATTATTCCTAGATGGAGATTACGATGTCGATACAAGAGGATTTAAACTTTTGAAACGCCAAGATGTAGATACAATCGAAAACATAGAAACTGTAGTCGTAGTAAGCGATAAAGAAAATCTAAATTTCGAAAATAAAAGCATAATAAAATTAGTTCCAAAAGACATCGTAATAGGAGTAGGATGTAAACGAAACATTGACAGTACACATATGAGAAATTCTTTAAAAGAATTTTTACATACGAACAACATAGATATAAATTCTATAAAAGCTATAGGTAGCATAGAAGTAAAAAAAGACGAACAAGCAATAATCGAGCTTGGAAAGTATTTAAATGTACCATTTAATACCTTCACTGTAGAAGAAATTTCAAAAGTCGACCATTTATACGGAAAATCAGAATGGGTGAAAAAAAATGTCGGTGTGTATTCGGTAGCAGAACCATGTGCACATTTACTTAGTGAAGGCAATATGATTATTGAAAAACAAAAA
>NZ_JAXEWM010000060.1:0-4973 GCF_034113885.1 Intestinibacter sp. | reverse complement strand
ATTTGAAGGAATCAAATACGCAAGAGAAAAGGGTATACAGGTCGTATTAGTTTCTAGATGCTTAACTGGTAGAGTTTATGATTCATACGGATACCTTGGCTCTGGGCGTGACTTGAAAAATATCGGATGTATATTCGGTGGCGACTTACCTGGACAAAAAGCTAGAATAAAACTTATGTTAGCTCTAGGTAAAACTAATGATGAACAAGAATTAAAGGATATATTTGAAAAAGGAATATATTACTAAGATTAAAAAAGCCCTTAAAATGATCGCTCATCTTAAGGGCTTTATTTATAAAGCTTCTAATTTTCTATAATATTTTTGAGAAGAAATCTCTAGCTCTTTCATTCTTTGGATTTGTAAATACTACCTCTGGCTTATCATCTTCTATGATCTTACCACCATCCACAAATAAAAGTCTATCTGATACTTCTTTTGCAAATCCCATTTCATGTGTTACTATCGCCATTGTCATACCTTCTTTTGCTAGCTCTTTTATAACATCAAGAACTTCTTTTACCATTTCTGGGTCAAGGGCTGATGTTGGTTCATCAAATAACATCATGTCTGGTTCCATAGCTAATGCTCTAGCTATTGCAATTCTTTGCTTTTGTCCACCTGATAATTGGGCTGGATAAGCATCTTTTTTGTCTAATAATCCTACTCTTTCAAGTAGCACTTCTGCCTTTTTATTAGCATCTGCTCTACTTAATTTTTTAATCTTCATAGGAGCAAGTGTTATATTATCTAGTACAGTCATGTTAGGAAATAGGTTGAAGTTTTGGAACACCATACCTATTTTTTGTCTAACTTCATCAATATTAACTTTTTTATCAGTAATATCTGTACCTTCAAATATTACTTGACCCTCTGTTGGCACTTCAAGTAAATTCATACATCTCAATACTGTACTTTTTCCTGATCCACTAGGTCCAACTATTGTAACTATTTGACCTTTTTCTATAGTTAAGTCTATTCCTTTAAGTACATGTAAATCACCGAATGATTTGTGTAAATTCTTTAACTCTATCATATTATCACATTCCTTTGGTATTTTTCTAATTAGACTGAGCTAATTTCTTTTCTAGTAATCCTACTAATAATGAAAGTATAGTAGTCATAACAAGATACATTATAGCTGCCATTATATATGGTTCAAACGGTCTATATAATGCTGTTCTAACTATACCAGCCTTGAACATCAATTCTTGAACTCCTATAACAGAAATTATTGAAGATTCCTTAACTAATGTTATAAATTCATTTGCTAATGCTGGTAATACATTTTTTACAGCTTGTGGTACTATGACATATCTCATAGCATCAACATATCCTAATCCTAAAGATCTACTTGCTTCCATTTGTCCTTTATCTACTGCTTGTATACCTGATCTAAATATCTCAGCTATATATGCACTTGAATTTATTGATAATGCAAATGCACCACTTACAAAGTCACTAGAGAAAGGTCCTATATCAGGAAACTGAATACCTAGCTGTGGTAAACCAAAATAAATGATAAAGATTTGTACAAATAGAGGTGTCCCTCTTAGTATTTGTACATAAGCACTTGCTGGCCATCTTAAGATTTTTATTTTTGACATCTTCATTAGACAAATAAGCAATCCTAAAACAAAACCAATTACTAAAGATACTAATGAAATAATTATAGTAGTTTTAGCACCTTGTATAAATACTCCATAATATCCTGATAATACACTAAAATCCATAATCTAATCTCCTACTTCTAATATAAAGCCTATTCTTCTTCTTGTTTGTCAGCTAATTTTAAAGCATCTTGCATATATTTGTCGATTTTACCTTCATCTTGTAATCTCTTTATAGTTTTGTTTATAGATTCTATAAATGCAGTATTGTCGACTTTGTCATCTGCTTTTTTAACTGCTACTGCTGAAGTTTCAGCTACTTCTTGACCTACTTCTGTATTTCCTATTACTAAACCATCATATTGTCCTATGTTTATTTGAGCAACGTTTCTTCCTGTAACTATAACATCTATGTTTTTGTTTTGAAGTTCTAACATTAAGTCTGGAACTCTCTTCAATTGTTTAGCTTCAGTTATACCTAAATCTTCAGTTACATAACCTGCTTGTGTAGTACCACTTTGAACACCAACTTTTAAATCTTTTAAATCGTCAGCTGATTTTACTATATCTTCATCGCCTTTTCTTACTATACAAACATTGCTGTCTTCATAATATAATTCAGAAAAATCTACACTTTTCTTTCTTGTTTCATCAGGAGTCATACACGCTAAAACTACGTCAACTTTATCAGCATTTAAAGCTCCTAATAAACCATCAAAATCCATATCAGTGTATTCTACTTTTACACCCATATCTTTTGCTACTTCTTCCACTATAGTAGTATCAAATCCTACTATAGTATCTTTTCCATCAATTACTGTATGGAATTCATATGGAGCATAATCAGCACTTGTACCCATTCTTAATACTCCAGCTTTCTTTACTTCTTCTAATTTATCTACTTTTTCAGTAGAACTACTTGCAGCACTTGATGCGCTTGCACTTGAGCTTTTTGATGAACTACTGCATCCAACTAAGCCCATTACCATGATTGCAGCTAACCCTGTAGCTAATAATTTCTTTAATTTCATTTTAACAGTCCCCCTTAGATTTTTTTATATAGTAATACGCAGTATTTTTTAGATTTCAAAATCTATTAGTCTAAATAAAATACATCAATTCGAAGAAATCACCAAAAATAAAAAAGTCCCTTAGTTTAAAAACTAAGAGACGAATTAACCGCGTTACCACTCTTTTTGATAATTAATAGATTTTAATTATCCACTCAAGCCTTTAAGGCAGGCATACCTATTATCCTACTAATTTCAGATAATCTTCTCCAAAGCTCTCTTCACAATAAACTCCATTACTGGCTCACACCATACCCAGCTCGCTTTAATTTATGTTTACGCTACTTTCTTTTTCATAGAATTTTATTATTAAATTATTATATAATTATAAATTATTTTTTCTATTTTTGTCAATTCTTTTATCGATAAATTTTTACTTATTTCTCGATAATATGCCTAATTTTTTATATTATTTTAATAATTTTATTTTTTAAACACGTTTTGTAATCTAAAACCTTAGTTGATTTCTTAAATTTTACTGTTATCATGTTGTTTTTCTTTTCAATTATTTTTCCCTCTTTAAATGTCTTGTGGTATACTTTATCCCCAACATTTATTTGTTTTAGCTCTGAATTTAGAGGCTCTTCTATTTCGTTTATAAATCTTGATATAGATACCTTTTTGCCGTATTTGTTTTGTGGACAGCTTATGCAAAGTCTGTTTTTAGCTCTTGTTATGGCTACGTACATAAGTCGTCTTTCTTCTTCAATTTGATCGTTTTTCTTATCTTCATCCTCTATATCATATGATTTTTCGTGCGGAATTGTTCCTTCATTTGTACCAATTATGTAGACATTGTCGAATTCTAATCCCTTTGCACTGTGCATAGTCGTGAATATTACTCCATTTACTTCTTTATTTTTTTGATTTTCTTGTAGCTCTTCTTTTACTTTTTCTATATGACTTAGGTATTCACCTATTGTCTTGAAATTTGAAGATGAGCTTTCTATTTCGTTTAATATCTCTATCAATCCATTAGGCTTTATCTTTCTATTCATACAATAATCTAATATGTATTTATCGTAATCTAGAGTCGTTCTTATGAATGAAATTGCATTTTTAGGCTCTAGTGATTTTAGGTAGCTTAAATCTATTTCTAAGTCAGTTATAGTTTTTACTTGTTTTTGATGCAAATTGCACTTTGTGATTAGAGCATTTAAGAAGTATTTTTCATCCTTGACTGAGTTTATACTTTCTCTAGATATATATCTAAACGGCTTGTTGATAATTCTTATCCAATCCTCATTTGAATCAGGGTCAATCACTAATTTCAAATAAGATAATATATCCTTAGCTGCCCAATGATCGTATATCGTCACAACTGAATCTCTAATCACAAAAGGAATTCTCATATCCATAAATACATCGACTAATGCCCTAGATTGCAGGTTTGTTCTGTATATTACAGCAAAATCATCGTATTCTACGTAATCCTCTTTTACTCTTTCTATTATGTCCTTTGCAATTTGTATAGCTTCATCCTCTGAATCCTTTGGAGTTAAGTACTCCACAGTTCCCTTTTCTTCCTGATTACATTTGATTACCTTGTTGTATCTATTTTCATTTTTGTCTATTAATCTGTTTGCAGTTCCTATTATCTCTGATTTTGATCTATAATTTATATCTAATCTGACTTCCTTTGAATCCTTGAAGTAATTCTTAAACTGTAGTAAAAAATCAGGTCTAGCTCCTCTAAATCCATATATACTTTGATCCTCGTCTCCTACCACGAATATGTTGTTTTCAGGCTCTGCAATTAGCTTGATAACCTCAAACTGGACTCTGTTGATGTCCTGGAACTCGTCTATTAAAATATATTTGTAGACACTTCTAACTATGTTGAGCACATCAGGGTTATTTTGCAACAAATAGTAGGTTCTAATTAGCATATCATCAAAATCGATTTTTTTAATCTCATCTTTATAATTTTCATACATATTATATGTATTTATAAATTCATCCTTTGTAAGTACCTCTGACTCAAAATCAGCCTTATCCATCAGCTCATTTTTAACGTATGAAATTTCATTTATAACTTGTCCTACGAGCTCGTCATCTTCTCCATTTTCAACATTCAAGCTCTTTAAAATACCCTTAATAGAAAATCTCTTTAGCTTTTCATCTAAGATGCTGTTTAAGTTTAATCGTTCAAACTTTCTAAGAATCCTAAAGAACACTGCATGAAATGTACCAAAGGTAACCTTGTTCATCCTAAAGTCATTACATATACTCAAAGCTCTATTTTTCATCTCTATTGAAGATGCCTTGGTAAAGCTTATGGCAAGTATTCTAGTC
>NZ_JAXEWM010000059.1:0-7791 GCF_034113885.1 Intestinibacter sp. | reverse complement strand
ATTTGAAGGAATCAAATACGCAAGAGAAAAGGGTATACAGGTCGTATTAGTTTCTAGATGCTTAACTGGTAGAGTTTATGATTCATACGGATACCTTGGCTCTGGGCGTGACTTGAAAAATATCGGATGTATATTCGGTGGGGATTTACCTGGTCAAAAGGCTAGAATTAAGCTTATGCTAGCTCTAGGTAAAACTGATGATGAACAAGAATTGAAGGATATATTTGAAAAAGGAATATATTATTAAAATAAAAGGAGTGTTTAAAAATAGAATAAAATCTATTTTTAAACACTCCCTTATATATTATCTAATTTAATTAACTCTCTCTATATAATTACAATTAACATGTAAATGATTTAAATACATTAGAAGTCTTTCATAAAGAGGATGAGTATTTTCTCCATATTCTTCTTCTAAGTTCTCGCCTATCTCCTCAACAGTTTTTTTACCGTCTATTTGTAAAAAGATGAAGCTACCATATTCATCAAGTTTAATTTTTTTATAAAGAGGAATTTTAAATTTTAATTTTCTAAAAAACTTTTGTATAGGATGATCTTGCTTTTCTAAGATTGTTACAATCTTATCATCAACCTGATAATCTATAGTATCTGAAATTTTAAATACTAATTTTAAAGCATCTTCATTATTCATTTGCTTTATCCTTAACGCGTGAGTTTAATATAGGAATAGCAGTTAATATTACTAATATAACTAATAATACAACAGCCATACCATTTCCTGCAGCAAATCCACTAGGAGCATGTCCGCCAACTAAACCAGTTACTTGACAGATTATACCTATAAGTCCAAGTATAGAACCACCAGCAACAAGTCCTGAAGATAAACTTATACCATTACTAACTTTAACTTCTTTTTCTACATCACTCTTAGTAGTTCTTTCGATAAATTCACGTACTAAAGCACCTACTAATATTATAGAAGTAGTTGAAATTGGTAAGTAGAATCCGATAGCAACTGTCATTATAGGTAAGTTTAGGAAGTGTAATACTATTGCCATAAATACACCAACTATTATCATAACCCATGGAAGTTCTCCAGACATTATACCAGATGTAAGTGTAGACATTAAGTTAGCTTGAGGTAAAGCAAATGGAGGATTATCTCCAGTTATTTTTAATTGTTCAGTTAATAAAACCATAACCCCAACAACAACTATAACACCAACTACAGCAGATATTGTAAAGTAACGTTGCATTTCATTTTTGTTGCCACCAATAACAAATGTTACTTTTTGAGATTGGCAATATCCACCAGCTATTGCTATAGCAACAACTATAAATGAACCAAATAAAAGTAAAGATTTGTTATCTGCTTTAGAAGTCCATCCCATAGCAACAAATACTACAGTAACTATAACTAATGAAGCTATTGTCATACCAGATACAGGAAGATTAGAAGTACCTATAGTTCCTGTTAATCTACCAGCTACTATAACAAATAATAGAGATAATATAAATGATAAAATAGCTCCAACTATAGTCATTACTATGCTTCCAGATATTATAAATGAAGCAATAAGTCCTATAACAGTACCAGCTAATAATATTATTAAATGAGCTGAAGAATTTTCACCTTCAGCTGAAGATGATTTTGCATTAAGAGTTTCTTTTACTGAAGCTATTATAGTAGGTATAAGTTTTATTGCACCGATTATACCACCACATAACATCATACCTGCACCTATGTATTTAACGTAAGATCCAGATATATCTCCAACAGACATTTGGTTTACTGCAAGTGAAGCATTATTCCATACCATAACACCATCATTTGCCATTTCAGCGAAATAAGCAAGTAAAGGTGTTATACCAAATGCTGATAGGATTGAACCAGCAAACATAGTTAAAGAAACATCAAGACCTACTATGAATCCAATTCCTAATAAAAGTGGATTAACTTCTAAGTCAAATTTCCATTTGTAGAATGATTTACCTGCAAAAGACATAACATTATTTGTTAAGTTTAGGAAAGAGCTTGAAAGTGTATTTAAAGCACCACCTATAACAAATCCGATTCCCATAAATTTCATTGAATCTCCACCTGCATCTGATGCTACTAGAGTTTCAGATATGGCCATAGCTTCAGGATACATAAGCTGACCGTGTTGATCAATTATTAAATAGTTATAAACAAGTGAAGCTATTCCTATACCAAATAGTACCCCTCCTATACCAACTGCTAAACCTTCTAAGAAAGTAAATTCACTACCTATTAATATAACAGAAGGTAATACGAATATAAGACCACTAGCAACAGATTCTCCACCACTAGCCATACCTTGAACTAAGTTTCTACCAAGGATTCCTTTTTGTTTTGCAAAAACTGCAACAAGAGCTGAACCTAAAATTGCACCAGGAATACCAGCAGCAACAGTAAGACCTGCCTTCATTCCTGAATAAGCTGTAGAAGCTGCGAATATAGCAGCAAATATGATACCGATAATTAATACAGCAATATTTCCTCCAAGTTTTGAATTATCCGTGACATATGGTATATAGTCCTTTCCAGCTACTCCACCATATGCTTCTTTTGGTAATTTTTTATCCAAATTACATACCCCCTTAATCTTTGTTTAAATTAATTTTTATATTAGTATTGATTCATACTTTCTAACCAAGTAACTACATAGTCCCAAACATTTTTTACTGAAGATATACTTACATGTTCATTTGGAGTGTGAACATCATAAGTATTAGGACCTATTGATATAGCTTCGCATCCAGCCATCTTTTTAAGGAATAATCCACATTCAAGACCAGCATGAATTGTCAGTATTTTAGGATCGTTTCCTGTTAATTTTTTGTAAGTTTCTATACTTATTTCTTCTAATTTAGAATCAACAGCTCTTTCCCAAGATGGATAGTGATCAGTTTCTTCATATTCAGCACCGAAAGCTTTAGCAACTAATTTTACAGTGTTATTTATCCATTCTTTTCTAGTGTCAACAGAACTTCTTGTAGTTGCTTCAAATGTCATAACATCATCTTTAGTTGTTACAACACCTAAGTTTATAGAGCTTTCTACTAGGCCTGGTATATCTGCACACATAGTTTGAATTCCAGATGGTATTAAGTTTAAAAGTTGAATTACTTTATTTTTGCATTCAGTAGTTAAAACTTTTTCGAAAGTAGTTTCGCTTAAGTCTATTTTTACATCTGGATCTGCAATTCTGTATTCATGTTTGAATATAGCTTCTATTTTAGATAATTCTTCTTTTAATTGAGCTATATCTTTTGCATCCACAGCTATAACAGCATCACATTCACGAGGGATAGCGTTTGTCTTAAGACCACCGTTTACGCTTATTAAATCGTAATCAACTGTTAATAAGTCTAATGTTCTACCCATTAATTTATTAGAGTTAGCATGGTTTTTATCTATTTCCATTCCTGAATGTCCACCTAAAAGACCTTTTAATTCTATTAGCATTCCTTGTCTTTCAGAAGTAGTGAATTCAAGTGGTAAAGTTGTACAGTTTCTGTTACCTCCAGCACAACCTACTAATATGCATCCTTCTTCTTCAGAGTCTATATTTAACATGTATTTTCCTGTTAAAACGCTAGTATCTAAATTTTTAGCTCCTGTCATACCTACTTCTTCATCAGTAGTTATAAGTATTTCTAATTCGGGATGCTTGATTGTATCAGATGCTAATAAAGCCATACCGTAAGCAACTGCTATACCATTGTCAGCTCCTAAAGTAGTTCCAGTTGCATATATCATGTCATCTACAACTCTTAATTGAATAGGATTTGTTAAGAAATCATGATTTGAATCTTTGTTTTTTTCACAAACCATATCCATATGTCCTTGGATTATTACCCCTGGACAGTGTTCATAACCTGCAGTAGCGGGTTTTTTGATTATTACGTTTAAGTGTTCATCTTGTACATATTGTAAATTTAAATCTTGAGCGAATTTACATAGATAATCACTTATAGCCTTTTCATTACCAGAACCTCTTGGAATTTGAGATATTTTTTCAAAATAATTTAAAACTGATTGAGGTTCTAAACCATTTAGTATCTTTTCCATTTAAAATCAACTCCTTGTCCATATTTTTTAAACTTATCATTTACTAGTATAATATTAAAAAACGAAAAGTAAAGTAAAAAATTAACAAAAATTTAATTTTTAATTTAAAAATGATTTAAAAGATTCTAAAAATTGAAAGATTGAAATTGGAAATTTTATAATAATAACAATTAAAAATATATGTTAATTTATTTGATGTAAATGTATAATTAAATGTATCATATATAATATCTAAACATCTGCTACATCAGCAGGTGCATTTTGGTATGTAAAAATATTTTAAATATATTGGGAGGTTTCTGATGGAAAATAGAAAGTATAAAACCAAAGAATTAATAGCAAGATTTCTTCCTTATTTTAGGCCGTATAAAAAAGTTTTATTATTAGATTTATTCTGTGCATTTTTAACTACAGGATGTGATTTAATATTACCTATGATATTGAAATATCTTGCAAATAAAGGGACAGAGGATTTAGCATCAATTACTGTGGAGTTAATAGCAAGTGTAGCTGGAATTTATCTAGTTCTTAGAATAATAGATGCTATTGCGAATTACTACATGACTAGAATAGGACATGTAATGGGTGCTAGAATAGAGACAGATATGAGAAAGGATGCATTTGACCATATCCAAAAATTATCTGATTCTTACTTTAACAACACAAAGGTAGGGCAAATTATGTCTAGAATAACTAATGACTTATTTGATGTAACTGAATTTGCTCACCATTGCCCAGAGGAGTTTTTTATAGCAGGAGTAAAAATAGTCATATCATTCATACTTTTATCTAGAATAAATATAGCCTTGACTACAATAATATTTATATTCATACCTTTGATGATCGTATTCAGTATGGATCAAAATAGAAAGATGAAGAGAGCATTTAAGAAGCAAAGAGTTCAAATCGGTGAATTAAACTCAAGATTAGAAGACAGCTTACTAGGAGTTAGAGTTGTGAAGGCTTTTGCAAATGAAGAAATTGAAGCAGAAAAATTCAAAAAAGACAACAGCAAATTCTTAGGAACTAAGAAAGAAACATATAAATATATGGCAGGATTTAAGATAATAACTTGCATATTTGATGGGATAATGTACTTAGTTTTATTAATTGCCGGTGGAGCATTTATGATGAAGGGGCTTATCCAACCAGCTGACTTATTTGTATATACATTATATGTGACAACTTTACTTGCTACAGTTAAGAGAATTGTAGAATTTGCAGAACAATTCCAAAGAGGTATGACTGGTATTGAACGCTTTATAGAAATAATGGACTCTGATATAGAAATATTTGACGATGAAGATGCTCAGGAATTAACTGATGTAAAAGGAAGTATTGAATTCAAAAACGTATCATTTGAATACAACGATACTGACAAGGAAGTTTTAAATGATATTAATTTATCTATAAAAGAGGGAGAAAAGGTAGCATTAGTAGGACCTTCTGGAGGAGGAAAAACTACTATATGTAACTTAATACCACGTTTTTATGATACTACAGAGGGAAGTATTTATTTAGATAATAAAGACATAAAGAAAATTACGTTAAAGAGTTTGAGAAAAAATATAGGTATAGTTCAACAGGATGTATATCTATTTGCCGGTACAGTTTACGATAATATAGCTTACGGAAATCCTAAAGCGACTAAAGAGGAAATAATAGAGGCTGCAAAGCTTGCAGGAGCTCATGAATTTATAACTCAATTAAAAGACGGATACGACTCTTATGTAGGTGAAAGAGGAGTTAAATTATCTGGTGGTCAAAAGCAAAGAATAAGTATAGCAAGAGTATTCTTAAAGAACCCTAAAATATTAATCCTAGATGAAGCTACATCAGCTTTAGATAATGAAAGTGAATATCTAGTATCTAAATCATTAGAGAGATTAGCTAAGGGAAGAACTACACTTACGATAGCACATAGATTGACTACTATACAAAACGCAGATAGAATACTTGTATTGACAGAGGATGGAATCGTAGAACAAGGAAATCACAAAGAATTATTAGAAAAAGAAGGCGTTTACTATCAACTTTATACTATGGCAAACGAAATTGCATAAATAAAATTAAAATAAATTAAAATAAATGCAAAAATTTTAGCCATAATAAGCTTGGGTTAGGTATAATATAAAGTGGTTTTATTTATGCTAAATCTGGGTTAAATAAAAAATCCCGAATGAGTATAATTTCGGGATTTTTATTAATAATATAAATATAAAATAATTGTGGTAAAAATTAGGAGGAATGATGAACGAGAAATCACTTAGAGTATTAGAGTTTAATAAAATAATAGATAAGTTAAAAACAAAAGCATCATCTTCTTTAGGACTTAAACATATAGAAAATTTAAAGCCAAGCAATAACTTCAATGAAGTAAAAAACACTTTGCTTGAGACAAGTGAAGCACAAGCTATACTTATTAAAAGAGGCTTAGTGAGTATGGAAGGAATACATGACATAGAAGATAAGGCTAAGAGAGCTCATGTAGGGGCGACACTTGACCCAGGGGCACTGCTTAAGATAGCAGATTGTCTAAGAGTAGCACGTAGCTTGAAGAAAAGCTTAGAAGGCTCTGAGGAGGAGGATTTTAACTATCCAATAATTCAGGCTCATACAAATGCCTTATATACATACAGAGATATAGAGGATAGAATATATACTTCTATCATAGGAGAATCAGAAATATCTGATAATGCATCTACTACACTTAGAACAATAAGAAGAAGGATAGTTCAAAAGAATCAATCTATCAGATCAAAATTAAATTCTATCATAAGCTCGACTACATACCAAAAATACTTACAGGATAACATAATATCTATGAGAGGTGATAGATTCGTTATACCAGTTAAGGCTGAGTACAGATCGTCAGTATCTGGTATAGTTCACGACCAATCATCATCAGGAGCTACATTATTTATCGAGCCTATGAGTATAGTTGAAATGAACAACGAGCTTAGAAAATTAAAGCTAGATGAACAAGAAGAGATAGAGAGAATATTAGCTGAATTATCAGCTATGGTAGGTGAGATTTCTGAAGATCTAATATCAAACCAAGCTATTCTAGGCAAATTAGATTTTGTATTTGCTAAAGGAAAATTATCTGTTGAAATGCGAGCTATAGAACCAGTTCTAAATGAAGATAAATATTTCAACATAAAAAACGGCAGACATCCAATGATAGATAAAAGGGATGTAGTGCCAAATAATATTTATTTAGGAAGAGAATTTGATACATTAGTTATCACAGGACCAAATACAGGTGGTAAAACAGTAACAATAAAGACTGTAGGTCTATTTGCGCTTATGACACAAAGTGGTCTACATATTCCAGCTGATTTTGGAACTAGTATGTGTGTATACGATAATATATTTGCAGATATTGGAGATGAACAAAGTATAGAACAAAGCTTATCTACATTCTCATCACATATGACTAATACAGTTTCTATATTAAAGGAAGTCACTTGTGATTCCTTAGTAATATTCGACGAATTAGGAGCAGGTACAGATCCAGTAGAAGGGGCTGCACTTGCAATTGACATACTAGAAGACGTAAATATGGCAGGGGCTAAATGTATAGCTACAACTCACTATAGTGAGCTTAAAAATTACGCACTTACTAAAAAAGGTGTAGAAAATGCAGCTGTTGAATTTGATGTAGAGACACTTAGTCCTACATATAGATTGTTAATAGGTGTTCCAGGTAAGTCTAATGCATTTGAAATATC
>NZ_JAXEWM010000058.1:0-31688 GCF_034113885.1 Intestinibacter sp. | reverse complement strand
CTCCATAGGTATTTCAACTATACCTATTCTAAGACCTGGCATTAAAATCTTTGAGAAACTCTTTATATAAATTACTCTATCGTTATTATCATAGCTCTTTAATGGACGATTATCCTCTGAGTCAAATGGAAAATCACTTATGAAATCATCTTCTAGTATATAAAAATCATACTCCTCTGACAACTCTATTAATTTTCTTTTTTTATAAGCTGAATAAGATATACCTGTTGGGTTTTGAAAATTAGGCATAACATACATCAATTTAGGCTTTATTTTTTCAAGCTTTAGCTTCAAAATTCCTATATCTATACCATCGTCTAGCATAGGTATAGATATTACCTTAGCTCCCCTGCTTTTAAAAACCTCCAATGCACCATTATATGTCGGTTCCTCTACAAATACAACATCTGAATAATTTATAAGCCCTTTGCATACTATATCAATACCCTGTTGCGCCCCTGAGATAATCTGTATATTTTCCTTATCTGTATTTATTTGCCTTTCTCTCAAATACTTGCTAATTTCTTCTCTAAGCTCTTTAGAGCCTTTACCTTCGTCATAGTCAAATATAGTAGATCCATCTCTCTCTAAAGCCATATTTATAGCTTTTTTGTAATCCTCTATAGGAAACATATCTGCAGAAGGATTCCCACTGTCAAAATGTATCAGTCCTTCTCTTTTGACGCTTTTTTTCTTCTTTAATTTCATATTTGAAGCGAAGGTACCACTTCCAACGATTTTATAAACATATCCTTCATTTTCAAGCAATTCATAAACCTTTACTATTGTAGCATTGTTGACTCCCATATAATCCGCTAGTTTACGGATTGGAGGTAACTTTTCATGCTCTTTTATTTCATTGCTTATTATTAATTGCTTTATAAAATTATAAATTTGTAAATATTTACTACTACCTTTATTTAACTCTAATTTATATTTATCCATTTTTTACCCCTATATCTAATATTTTTAAATTTTGTATTCCTATATATTGATGCTAATTTTTTCCTTGTGATATATTTAATATGTATATATTATTATATACTAATTTTTTTAGAAAGGTAAAAAGTTTATGTATTCAGACTATCATATACACTCTAATTTTTCTCCAGATGCCAAGTCATCTATGGAGGAAATGATTTTAAGGGCTATAGATTTAAATTTAAAAGAGATTTGTTTTACAGACCATGTCGACTACGATATAAAATATATGGATCACTTTGTTGTAGATTACGATAAATATTTTGAGAGCTTAAATTACTATATTGAAAAATATAAAGGTAAAATGACTATTAAAAAAGGCATTGAATTTGGTCTTCAAAAGCAATTATTTAAAAAATGTGCAGAGGATGTAAAAAAATATCCATTTGACTTTGTAATATGCTCTGAACACGCTATAAATAGAATGGATTTATATTACAAGGATTTTTTCGAGGATAAAGATGCCTACGAAGCCTACGATATCTACTATAGAGAATTTTTAAATATTGTGAAAAACTTTAAATCCTATAATATATTAGGTCATTTAGACCTAGTAAAAAGATACGGTCCATATGACGAGATTTTAGACGACGACTATTTCATAGATATAATCACAGAGATTTTGAAGCAGGCCATTTACGATGGAAAAGGTATTGAGGTAAACACATCTTGCTTTAAATACAATCTTCCAGATTTGACTCCATCTAGAAAGATTATCAAGCTATATAAGGAGCTAGGCGGCGAAATAATAACTACTGGCTCTGATGGACATCATACTGGATTTTTAGCTTGTAATTTTAAATACATTTACGATTATTTGAAGGAAATAGGCTTTAATTACGTCTGTACCTTCGACAAGATGAAGCCTATATTTAATAAAATATAAGAATGAATCACACCTCCTTAGAATAAATATTAATCATAGGAGGTGATTTTTTTGATAAAAATTCCAAATCTTTTATTAGCTACTATTATTCTATCAATTTCAAATATAATTGTAAGAGGTTTAGGATTTATATATAAAATTTTTTTGTCTAATGTAATTGGAGAACAGGGCCTCGGAATATACCATATAGTATTTAATTTTCTTATGATATGTGTTGCACTTACAACTACAGGAATTCCAACGGCTTTAAGCTGCTTTATATCGACTACAAACACCTTAAAAAACAAAAAGGGAACAAATACATACTTTATATCGACTTTGTACTTAGCTTTTTTCATAGCCTTCTTCATCTCAATATTCGTATCATTAAACAGCAATTTTCTGGCTCAGAAATTTTTGCATAACTCCGAGTTAAATTTATTTATTCTAGCAATATGCCCTGCAGTAGTTTTAATCACTCTGTCGAATGTGCTTAGAAGCTATTTCTACGGTATAAAAAAAGTCGTAGTTCCCGCAGTAGGTCAGGTATTAGAACAGGTATCTAGAATTTTATTTTTAGTGCTAGTTTTTTACTACATAAAAAACGAAGGGCTAATTTGCTACAGCGCTCTTCTCGCTATATCAATAGGTGAAACAGTAAACGTAATATTTATAACGATAAATCTGTACAAAGATTCCAATATCTACAATAAATACACAATTGATATAAAGGACTTTAAAAAAACATCTATCGATACTTTAAAAAGGTCAGTTCCAATAACCTGTAATAGAATGTCTAGTATTTTGTTGCAGTCGATAAGCTCTATTATGATACCCTCTAGGCTAATTCTTTCTAATATGACTTACTCAGAGGCTCTAGGGGCTTATGGTATTATAAGCGGTATGGTTATGCCATTTGTGTATTTGCCGTTTTCTGTTGGATCAGCTCTAGTTGTAAATTTAATTCCAAGTATTTCTGGAGAAGTAGCTTTAAAAAGCAATAAAATTTTAATTAAAAAAATTGTTTTTTCAATAGGGTTAACATTGTTTTTTGGAGTATCATGCTCGTTGATTTTTTACTTTTTCGGAAGCCCACTATGTACCTTAGTATTTAAAAACGAAACTGCTGGTATCTACTTAAAGTCGATGTTTCTAGCGCCTACTTTTTTATCTTTAAATCAAACTCTGTCGGCTATATTACATGGAATTAGAAAGGAATTAATTTCTAGCTTTAATAATATCTTAGGAGCAGTAATTCAATTAATTTGCCTGTATTTTTTACTTCCTATTCCAGACTTAAATATATACGCTTATATCTACGTGGTGACTGCTATAGCTGTATTTACTACTTTATTACATACAATATATCTAATTACTTCATTAAAAAAACTCCACTCTGTAAATTAGATATATTGAAAAAATTTTTTGAGGAGAGATTATATGAGCTTTATAAACGATTATTCATATACAATCAGGCGTTCAAATAAAGATATTTTCTACTTTTACTGTGAAAATGGTCTTTTTTACAAATATTACGATTCTCACAACAATCTTATAAAAAAAATAAATATCCTAGAGGATTATATAAAGGATTTTACGATGTTTAGCTTCTCTATAGATGAAGATGACAATATTTACGGTGTACTTTGCTTTGACAACTTAAAAATAATAAAATGCTGTAAAGATAGCTTCAGCTTTTCTATAGAGGATACTTTAAAATTCGACTTTCAAAAGTTTAGGATGTGCTATCCGTATTTTAAAAAAATAGACAGTACTATTCATATGTTCTATTATGTATATGAAATCCAAGAAAGCAACACCACTGCTTTATTTCATATGTACAAAGAAAATGATACATGGTACGAGCAAAAAATCGACTTTATAAACCACCTCATTTTAAATGAGTATAAAGTTGTATTTATCCGCGATATACCTATTATTTTTTATTTTAATATAATAGATAATTCAGAAGAAATTTTCTGCTGCATATTCAATAATTTAAGCCACACATGGTCTAATCCGATTCAAATTACCGATACCAAAAGAAACAAGCTATATATGGATGTAATCGTAAAGGATAATTTTATACATATAACGTACTGCTACGAAGTCAACAATACATACTGCATAAAATATATAAAAAGCGTCGTAGAAAACAATATATTTAAAATATCCTTGTCAACAGATATCACTAAATACTCTATCTTTATGTACCCATCATTTACTGTAGATGAAGATAAACTATTTTTAATGTGGGTTCATTTAGATAAATTATACACCTGTTATTCTACGAACGACGGATTTTCGTGGAGTGAACCGTTTTTAGACGAAAATAGCATTTATCTAGAATTTCTAAGAAGTAAATTTTTATCTAATTACAAAGAGGATTTATCCTGTAGCGATTCCAGTTTATTTATAACAAATGGAGAAATTTCCTTTTTGGGATTTTAAATTTTTTAAAAAAAGAGGTCTCGATAAAAGACCTCTTAAATTTAATCTAAAATTATTTTCCAAATATTATCTATTGCATCCACAGCCACTGTGACTATTGTTATTTTGATTTGATGACATAGCTTTATCTCCACAAGATGTAAAATCACAAACTCTAGAGAATGTATCTACAACTCTTGGTGTTATAGGAGTAGAAGATCCTAATACAACTATTTGTTCTCCTCTTAATATACTTACTATTTCTTGTACACAAAGAATTAAATCTATACCGCCTGGTATATTTACTGTATAATTTGCATTTCCTTCTACACAATTTTTTTGTACATTTGCATTGCTTACACAGCTTACAGATAATTTTGTTTGATAATTTTGTCTTAAAGTAATTCCCATTCCACTTGATGGTATGCAAATAGGAGCAGCTAAAGTATTAAATCTAAATCCAGCACAGTTGCATTGAACTAAATTTCCTTGAGAATCCATAAATGCTGGTATAGCGCTTATTGTAATTTGTGTACATCCACAATGTCCTCTCAATGTTAAAACTAAATCGCTTACTTCTACTTGTAGTCCTCTTTCTCTGAATTTAGATGGAGTACCTCTTCCTTGAGCACAACAGAATGCATTTCTTTCGCCACATACAAATGATTCAAAAGTAGATTCACATAATGTTTCTTCAGGTTCTACAGGATGTACTGTAAATCCTTCTAAAGTTACATTTCCTGGTGTTATTTCTATTTCTGAAAAATCAAAGCATACTTCATCGATTTTTACTGATACAAATCCCCCTGTTGGAATATTTCCATTTACACTTTCTACATCATATATGAAATACAATTGTGATCCATCTGAAGCGCTTGCATCTTGGAAAATTTGGAATTGCATAGTGTCAAAAACTCTATTAGTTTCTATTGCAAAAGGCACTGCATTAGCAGTATTAAATCTAGATAAATTCAAAGGTGAACAACACTGATCATTTGAACAAGGATTTTTCACACAATCCATACCTGTTTCAAGCTGGCAAGGTTCACATTTGTGATTATGGCAGTCATGATGACAGTCATGTGAATGTGAATTAGATTGTTTGCATGGGTTGTGTTGCTCACATTCTTTTGGACAAGGTTTTGGGCAATTGTTATTAGATTTATTACAACCTCTTGATAAATCATCACACATGTCTTTATCCATAGCTTCTTCATTTGACAAAAATGCATTTGTCATTTGGTTTGCATTCATTCTTCTTTTACTCTTTTTAAGATCTTGCATATTTACGTCCCCCTAATAGTGTATATATATTATATGACTCGTTTTCATATAATATAATAAATAATATGCAAATTTTTTATCTTTTGTTCTCAATAAAACAAATTATCTAACATCGTTTTTAAATTAAAAAAAGCTAGACAATAATGTCTAGCTCAGAGATTTCATAAAAAAAACAAAATCCCAAAACACCGTAGGCCCTGCAAATTCAGTCCCGAGAATCCTCCCAGGTGGGTGACTCGTAAATAGGTTCCAATTTCTTATATAAATATAAGATGCAATCACTCCGCTATCTAACGTATGTCTCCCGTAAAATTTTTGTCGGTTGAATTTAAAGGTAACCACTCGTATGCCTCAGGATTTTCATATACTTATTATATAACAAAACTAAAATAATTTAAAGTCTTTTTCTGTGGTAATTTTAGAAAATTTTTCAAAAGCATTTTTTGACATTTTCTATGTAAATATAATTTAATATTCTATATTTGCTTTACGATTGAAATTCTCAATTATTTAGTCATTCATTTTAGTTATCATCTTCTTCAATATCCTCATAATATTCAGCATCATCGTTATTATATTCATCCTGATCTACGCTCTCTAAATCATCTCCTCTTAAAAGGCTTCCCAATAATTTAATATTATTTGCACTTCCTAAATTTCCGATGTCAGCTAGAGAGCTCAATGAAAATCCACCCTCTTCATCACTTTCAGGTAAAAACAATTCTGCAAATAAATCTATTTTCTTTTTCATATCTATAGCCTTTTCTATAGATTCCTTTCTCTTTTCTGGAAATACCTCTAAGATTTCTTTAATCATCATGTTTTTTTTGTCCTCTTCATCCATACTTCTGAAGAATTCGCTTTCGTCCTCCTTCTCTAGTATATCCACATCGTTTAATTTTTTTATTCCTTTGACTAAATCTAATATGCTCTCCATTTTTATAAGCATTTTTCGTTCATCTGGAGACATGTATTTTTTAGTCCTAGTGATTATTTCCATTCCTCTATCTAAATCCTCTTCGCTCAAGTCCATCAGCTTTATACCTTTTTTTACATCTTCTATATTGTAATTTAAAGTACTTTTTTGGCTTTGAAGCTTAGATTTTGAATTTTTCTTTATCTTTTTTATCTTTCTTATTTTTTTACCCTTTGTATTAGATAAATCACTTTTTTGCTCCATGTCATTTCCAGTTTTTCTTTTTGAAGCCGATTTTTTGTTTTCTTTCTTATCTATCAATAAACTATTATCCGATGAATTCATATCTTTACCGCCGAACAAAGATATATTTCCATTGCTTAGAGCCAAAAGTCCAAGTATTAACAATAAATTGTTCAATAGGAGTCACCCCTTTTGTAATAGGTATAATCACTATAATATCTTCACATATATTTAAAATATGATTATTCAATTATTAATGTTCCTAATTAACATCTATATCTAATATTATGTTTTAAATTATTTATATATTATATTTTATTGACATCTATAATTTATTCTCACTTTTTGACATATAATTCATATAATATCAATATATTAAATTTTCTTAGAAATATAGTATTAACTCTTGTAAATAAAATCATATAAATTATATACAAGTATTTATTTACAGATTTCAGAAAGGAGTTATCTATGAAAAAATCCAATAAGAAGGTCGATAAAATCGACAAAGATACATTAGAAAATTTCGCAAAAGAAAAAAATATAGATAAGAATAAAATAGAAAATATAGCTAACAGCTATCAAGGAAAATCTGAAGACGAACTTTTAGAAGAGCTTATAAAGCTTGGTAAGAATCTAAAAGGCAAGGAGGAGGTAGTATCTAAATTTAAAAATTTCCTAGATCCCGCTCAGCAACAGAAATTAGATTCTATAATGTCTAAAATCTCAGATGCAGAAATTCAAGATAAAATAAACTCTAAAAAATCAAAACATAAAAATTCGAATACTAAACACAATTCATCTACTGAATCCTCCAATAAAAAAACTATAAAAAAGGTTAAAAAAGTCAAAAAAAATAAACCACAAATATAAAGCTAAATGCTCTTTCATATGTATTTAAAAAGGTATTGAAATTACCATAAAGTAGCTTCAATACCTTTATTTTTATATTAAATCTAATCTAGTTGTTTATGTATACCTGCAATTATAGTATCCTTTATTTTATGACCTTCAGCTAATAGCTCTTTACAGCCTTGGCTGTATTTATCGTGAAGCTCTTTATTTTCAAGCCCCATTAAATTAACTTTTACATTTAATATAGCTCCTTCTAATCCTGTACATAGCATCAAAGTTCCAACGCCTATATCAGTTATAGCATTTTGATTTCCATTTTCCACTAAGAAATCTAGTATTTTTAAAGCTTCTAAAGAAAGTGATGCTGTTTTATATGGCACTTCTATTGAAAATACTGTGGCATCCTCCATAGCTTTAGCTCTTAAAGCCTTTTCTTCTTCTGTTTCCTTTGGCATTTTTAATGCCTTCATAAATTCATTGAATGATTCAGTATCTTTATCTACTAATGTAGATAATTCTGCTCTTATTTCCCCTAATTTATCAAATCTAGATTTAAATTCCGCCTTAGTAGCATCGTCTAACGCTTCAAATTTTTTCTTTCCAAAGCTTAGATGAGCCATCATACGAGCAAGACCTACTCCTATATCACTAGCAAGTGCTGACACAGAACCTCCACCTGGTGCTGGAGAATTTGAATCTACTTCATTTGCAAAATCTGTTACAGTCATATCTATTAATTTCATATTTTTATTTCTCCCTTGTATAAAAATTTATTTTTATTATTTATTATAAACTACAACCTTATTATCTACTACTAGTTTTCCATCCTTATAAACTCGTTTAGTATGGTTTATTCCAAAATGGTACATCAAGTACTCTACATTTGGTGCATCGAATACTACAAAATCAGCTTTTTTGCCAGCTTCTAGTGAACCTACTTCATCAGCTCTATCTACTGCATAAGCTGCATTTATTGTGACTGCGGTTAAGACCTCATTAGGAGTCATCTTAAGATGTAGACATCCTAATTGCATTACAAGCTGTAGGTTTTCACTCGGACAGCTTCCTGGGTTGTAGTCACTTGATAGACTGACTATTGCACCCATATCTATCATTTTTCTGCAATCTGCATAATTTTTATTTAAATTAAAAGAAGTGGCAGGTAGTATATTTGCTACGACCTTGTTTTCAGCCATCATTTCAATACCTTTATCGCTAGTTGCCATAAGGTGATCTGCTGATACACAACCTAATTTAGCTGCTAATTCTGCACCACCTAGTGATTCTATTTCGTCAGCGTGAATTTTTAATTTGTATCCCATTTCCTTCGCCTTTTGAAGTATATACTCGCTTTCTTCTATAGTGAATACACCTTCTTCACAGAATACATCGCAAAACTCCGCTAAACCTATGTCCTTTATCTTAGGCATCATTTCATCGACTAATATATCTATATAAGGCTTGTGGTCTTCCTTATATTCTACAGGAACTGCATGAGCCCCTAAAAAAGTATGCACTAAATCGACCGGATGATTTTCATCTAGCATTTTACCTACTTCTAGTTGTTTTATTTCAGTTTCTAATTCTAATCCATAGCCACTTTTTTCTTCTACTGTTGTAACGCCTAATTCTAGCATTCTATCTAAGCTCTTTTTAGCTTTTTCGTATAAAGCTTCTTTAGATGCTTCCTTTGTAGATTTTACAGTGCTTAAAATTCCACCACCGTTATTTAAAATTTCGATGTATGGAACTCCATTTAACTTCATAGAGAATTCATTTTCTCTAGAACCTCCGTGAATTAAATGAGTATGTGAATCTATAAGTCCAGGAGTCACTAAAAGTCCCTCTGCATCATCGACTTTAGTATTTTCACCTACTAAATTTTCAAATTCGCTTCCAACACCTACCTCTAGTACTTTTCCATCCTTTACTGCTATGTATGCATTTTCAATTATTTCTATATTGTTCATCTCTTCCTTTATTCTAAAGGAAGAGCTCCCCTTCATTGTAACTAGCTTTCCAATATTTTTTAAAATAAAATCAGCCTTCATCATACTCTCCTTATTCCATTAAACTAGTTTCTAATACTTTGTCAAGTGTAAAATCTTCAAGTCCCAAATAATAAGCTGCAACATCCACTAGTGCCTCCATTGGGCATAATCCTACGACTTCACTTCCAGTTACATTTACACCGTATCTTCTAGCCTCCATTTTTACTGCTTCGAAAGCTCTGTACATACTAGTCTTAGTGTAGTCTGTCAAGTTCATTGTAACTTGAGTCATATTTCTCTCTGGAACTTCAACTGGACCTGCTTTTATATATCTATATCCACCGTTTGAGTGTCTAATTGTCTTAGCTATTTTTGAAGCTATTTCTATATTTGTAGTGTCTAGATTTATGTTATAAGCTATTAGAGGTCTTCTAGCTCCTATAGCTATTGCACCTGCTGTAGGATGTTTCTTAGCTTGACCGTAATCTGGCATCCAGTTAGGATCCTTTAACTTTTCATCTAGACCTTCGTATTCGCCTTTTCTAACTGTCGCTAAATTTTCTCTATCAGGCTTAGTAGCAGCACATTCATATAAGAATACTGGTATTTCGTATTCCTTTGCCACCATTTCGCCAAGTTCATTTGCAACCTTCACAGCATCGTCCATATCCATTCCCTTTATAGGTATAAATGGGCATACATCAGTTGCTCCAAATCTAGAATGTTGACCCTTGTGAGTATTCATATCTATTACATCTCTTGCCACACCTATTGCTTCAAATACTGCATTTTTAACCTTTTCTGGTTCTCCTATCACTGTAACTACTAGTCTATTGTAATTTTTATCAGCTTCGTAATTTAATAATTTTACGCCTTCTTTTCCTCTCAAAGGATTTACTATTTTTTCTATTTTGTCTAAGTCTCTACCTTCACTAAAATTTGGTACACATTGAACTATTGCCACTACCTTTTCCTCCTTGAATTTCGTCTAAATATTTTATCTAGCCCAACAAGCTGTGCTCATCAGGCTAGAATTTTATAGTTAATTTATATGAGTTAGCTATTTACAAATTTATATATTTTTATACAAATTGTTTATCGTCAACTGTTTTTTCTATTAGATCTTCGTCAACTAAGAATGGTAATGTTATATGGTCTTTACCTTCACACATCTTGTTGTATTCGATTACTGTATCTATAGAATTTTCATTTCTAGCCCAAGCACGTCTTGCAACACCACTCATAACATCCCAAGGCATAGCAGTTCTAAGTATGTCGTCTACTCTTTGAGATCCATCTAGAACCATTCCAAATCCACCGTTTATAGATTTACCAATTCCAACTCCTCCACCATTGTGAAGTGCTACTAAGCTCATACCTCTCGCACAGTTTCCAGCGAAGCAGTGAGTCGCCATATCTGCCATTATGTTACTTCCATCTTTTATATTAGAAGTTTCTCTAAACGGCGAATCTGTACCAGATACGTCGTGGTGGTCTCTACCCATCATAACTGGTCCTATTTCTCCACGTCTTACCATGTCGTTGAATTTAAGAGCTATATTAGTTCTTCCCATGGCATCTTGATATAGTATTCTAGCTTGAGTTCCTACTACTAAATTGTTCTTTTCAGCGTCTCTAATCCATATCCAGTTGTCTCTATCTTGATATCTTCTATCTGGATCTATGCATTCCATAGCTGCGTGGTCTGTTTTTATTAAATCTTCACGTTTTCCACTTAGACAAACCCATCTAAATGGTCCGTATCCAAAGTCAAATAATTGTGGTCCTAATATATCTTCAACATAAGACGGGAATATAAATCCATCTTTTTCATCTACTCCATTTTTAGAAATTTCTTTTCCACCTGCATCGTATACAGCCTTCATAAAGCTATTTCCATAGTCGAAGAAGTATACACCTTTGTCGTGTAGAGTTTTTATTAATTCAAAATGTTTTAATAAAGTCTTATTTACAAGCTCTACGAATTTTTCCTTGTCATGAGCAAGAAGCTCTGTTCTCTCTTCAAAGCTTATTCCTTGTGGACAGTAACCACCGTCGTAAGGAGCATGACAAGAAGTTTGGTCTGATAATAAATCTATATGTATATCGTTATCCACAGCATATTGAAGTAAATCTACTATATTTCCATGGAAGGCTATAGCACAAGCTTCACCCTTTTCAAGTTCAACCTTAGCTAGGTCAAATGCTTCCTTTGGACTTTCTGTAACCTTGCTAACCCATCCTTGAGTATATCTAGTTTCTATTCTTGAGTAGTCTACCTCTGCTATTATTCCTACTCCACCTGCTATTTCTACAGCCTTACCTTGAGCACCACTCATTCCACCAAGACCTGAAGTCACGAATAATTTTCCTTTTAAGTTTCCTTCTTTAGGTATACCTAATTTTAATCTACCTGCATTTAGTATAGTTGAATATGTTCCATGAACTATACCTTGTGGTCCTATATACATCCAACCACCTGCAGTCATTTGTCCGTAGTTTGCAACACCTATTGCAGTCGCTCTCTTCCATTCCTCTTGGTTGTCAAACATGCCTATCATTAGAGAGTTTGTAAGTATTACTCTAGGTGCATCTGGTTTAGATTTGAAAAGCCCCACTGGATGTCCTGAATGAAGTACTAGAGTTTGATCTTGATTTAATACTTCTAAGTATTTTTTTGTAAGTTGGTATTGCATCCAGTTTTGGAAAACTTGTCCTGTTTCGCCGTATGTAACTAATTCATAAGGATATAAAGCTACATCAAAGTCAAGGTTGTTATCTATCATTACTTGGAAGGCTTTACCTTCTACACAATTTCCCTTATATTCATCAATTGGTTTTCCGTAGATTTTACCTCCTGGTCTAAATCTATATCCATAAATTCTTCCATAAGTCAATAATTCATCTAAAAACTCTGGAGCTAACATTTCATGGTATTCTTCTGGTATATATCTTAAAGCATTTTTAAGAGCTAATTTTATATCTGCATTTGTTAATTTTGATTCACGCTTTGGAGCTCTTCTTATATGTTCTTCAAATGCTGGTATTTTATCTGGTATCACATCAAGCTTTATAGTCAATGCATCGTTTATTTGTTGGTTTCTATTACTCAATTCAAATTCCCCCTTAAAATTTTAAACTTCTGACTAAAGTTTTAAATCGCTAACTATTTCTTCACTTACTAGTAATTCTTTTCCTATAGCCTTTTCTACAGCTTCAACTAATAAGTTTTCTTTTATAATGTCTTCACATATATTTATATCTGTGTACATTATTCTATCTTTATCTACAAAAGGAGTTCTCTCTCTTATAATTCTATAAGCTTCTTCAGTTCCTTTTCCTAGTTTTTTCTTTCCTCTTAGGTCTATAGCTTGTGCACTAGCTAATATTTCCATAGCTAAAACCTTTCTAGCGTTATCTAATATGTCTCTAGCATGTCTTGATGCTATAGTTCCCATAGAAACGTGGTCTTCTTGGTTTGCTGAAGATGGTATTGAGTCTACACTTGCTGGATGTGCAAGAACTTTATTTTCAGAAACTAATGAAGCTGCACTGTATTGTACTATCATAAATCCTGAATTTACTCCACCTTCATTTACTAAGAATGCTGGAAGTCCATGGCTAAGTGCTGGGTTTACCATTTTTTCAAGTCTTCTTTCAGAGATGTTGGCAATTTCTGATAACGCTATCCCTAGGAAGTCAAATGCAAGAGCCATTGGTTCCCCGTGGAAGTTACCGCCAGATATAATCTTTTGATTTTCGCCTGGGAATATTATTGGGTTATCTGTAACTGAGTTCATTTCTATTTCAATTTTCTTAACTACATAGTCAAGTGCGTCTTTACAACCACCGTGAACTTGAGGTGAGCATCTTAAAGTATAAGAATCTTGTACTCTAAGCTCTCCTTGTTCAGTAGTCATTTCACTGCCTTCTAATATCGCTAATACATTTTTAGCTGTATTGAATTGTCCTTTATGAGGTCTTACTAAGTGTACTCTTTCGTCCATAGCACAAGTTATACCATTTAATCCCTCCATTGTAAGTCCTAATGCTATATCTGCAGTTTTCATTAGGTTTATCGCATCGTAAACTGTTATAGCTCCAACTGCTGTCATACATTGAGTACCATTGTTTAATGATAGTCCTTCTTTTGATGATAAATATTCTAGAGGTTTTACTCCTGCTTTTTCTAAAGCTTCCTTAGAAGACATTCTAACACCTTGATATATTGCTTCTCCTTCTCCTAACATAGTTAAAACCATATGAGATAGAGGAGCTAAATCTCCTGAAGATCCTAATGAACCTTTTTCTGGAACTATTGGATGAACGCCTGCATTTAATAAGTTGATTAATACTTGTAGAGTTTCAAGTCTAACACCTGAATATCCTTTTGATAACGCATTTATTCTAAGTAACATCATAGCTCTTACTATTTCTTCACTTAAAGGCTCTCCTACACCGCAAGCGTGACTTCTTATTAAGTTTATTTGAAGTTGTCTAGTATCTTTTTTAGATATAACTACATCAGAAAATTTTCCAAATCCAGTTGTTATCCCGTAAGAAACCTTTTCCTGTTCAACCAAATCATCTACTATATTTCTTGCAGTTTTTATTCTTTCTATTGCTTCTTCTGTAAGTTCAACCTTATAACCGTATCTACAAACCTTCATTAAATCTTCTAAAGTTAAATCATAACCATTTAATTTAATAGTATCCATATTAAAACCTCCATATCTTTAATTTTTTTAATATATATTGAAAAATTTATATAATTTTCAATATTTAATTAACTAAATTAAATATTTTAATTTAATTTTTCAAATAAATTTCTGACATTTGAATAATTTTTTTTATAACTTGCTTATTCTTTATGTTATAAGTATAATTTAAAATATAGATTATATCTATAAGGATTTTATCAATTTCTATAACAATATTGAGGTTCAATTAATTGAGGTGATAAAATGAAACGAAAAATAATTGTAGCAGATAACCTATTAGAAAAGAAAAAATACGGTGATTTTACTTTTCCAATCGACTTTGATTACAACACTTTATTCGCATATGAATATGGATTTCTAGACTATCATTGGCACTATGAAATGACCTTCTCAGTTATATTAGAAGGCTCTATGGAATACAGAGTAAACGATAAAATTTACGAGATGAAAAAGGGAGATGGTCTGTTTATAAACTCTCATACTCTACACACAGCTAAAGGCTACAACAATAAAGATTGTGCTTTTTTGGCACTAATGTTTAGATCTAATTTTATATTTGGACATGAAGAAAGTCTAATAAAAACCAAATATATTGATATAATCGAAAACAGTGGTCAATGTCCCTCTTTTTTCCTAGATTCTAAAAATAAAACCCATAAAAAAATAATGTCGCTAGTTCTAGAGGCTAACGATATATTCCAAGAAAAGAAGCCTTGCTATGAATTATTGGTAAAAAGCAAGGTATGTGAGATATGGTCTTTATTTTTTAATGAAATAGACAGTATTTTGCAAGAAAAACAATTTGTAAATTCAAATGACGTTTTGAGATTATCTAAAATCTTAGATTTTATACATAGTAACTATAAAAATAAAATAACTCTAGATGATATAGCCGAATCTTGTAATATAAGTAAAAGTGAGTGCTGTAGATTTTTCAAAAAAGCAACTCGACAAACACCATTTGAATACCTGTTAAATTACCGCATTAAAAAAAGCATTCCTTTGCTTTTAAGCGATAAGTACAATATAACTGAAATCGCCGAAAAGGTAGGATTTTCAAATGCTAGCTATTACACAGAAATATTTAAAAGGGTTATGGATTTATCACCTACTAAATACAAAAAAGAACAGTTATTCAAATCTTAAATTATAATTTTTATATAAATATAAAAGGACCACATATTTCGTGATCCTTTTATATTTATATGCTAAATTATTTTCTATCTATTACACTTTCTCTTTCCACTATCTCATAAGGTAAAACAAATTTCTTTTCTTCAAGAGCATCCCCATTTATAATTTTTATTACCATTCTCATAGCTACAGCTCCCATATCATAAAGAGGTTGTCCTACTGTAGTCAATTTAGGACGATATATCTTAGAAAGCTTACTGTTATTATATCCTGCTACAGATATATCCTCTGGAACTTTATATCCCTTATCAAATATAGCATTTATAGCACCTATAGCTGCTTCATCTCCTGTAACAAAGACAGCATCTGGCTTAATATTTTTGTCTAATAAATCCATCATCGCTTTATATCCACTATTATAATCTGTATTTCCGTATTTTATTAGATCTTGATTTAGATTTATATCATTTTCAGTTAATGCTCTTTCATATCCTGATCTTCTCTCTGATTCTAATATAGTATCTGCTTCACTTGTCATTATAAGTGCTATATCTTTATGGCCTTTGTCTATTAAATATTTAGTCATATTGTAAGTTGCATCTTCATTGTTTGTACACACTGTATATACATCAAATTTTTGAGCTGTTTTACTTATATAAGCTGCTGGTATACTGCTATTATTAATTAATTCTATATGATCTTCATCTAAAGTCCACGAAATCATAACTATACCTTCAACTTGTTTTGCTTTTAATAACTCTATACTTTTTAATTCCTGATCTTTTTCAGAATATGTATTTGCTAATAATATATCATATCCATACATTTTTGCGACACATTCTATACCGTTTACAACCTCGCTCACAAATGAATCTGACATTTCTGGTACTATAACTCCCAATAAGTTACTCTTTTTAGTAACTAAGCTTCTCGCAAGAGGATTCGGAACATATCCTGTTTCTTTTATTACATCTAAGACTCTTTGTTTCACTTCATCTGTAACTGGTTTGGAGTCATTTATTACTCTCGAAACTGTCGATATCGAAACTCCAGCTAATTTTGCAACGTCCTTTATTGTAACGTTATTTTTCATGATATTTCCTCCTTATTTTATTTTCGTTTCACCACACTAAAAACTAATTGTAACATACTTTTACCTTTTTATAAATATATTATTTATACTTTTGTAATATATATGCCTGTGATACTAAAAAGTCTCTTAGTTAAATACATTTTTATATCGCAAATATGCTACTCTTTTTAAAGTATATTAAATAAATTATATTTATATACAATCTTATATGTTTACGTTTTCCTATATGCTATAAATATCTGAAACAAATACTATAATAATAATTTATACTATTTTTAAAACTACGTAAATAGAAAATTCATAAAAAAACTGTATTTAATCGTAAATTTTCGATAAATACAGTTTTTGTAAAAATGTTCTTTTAACAAAATATAAAATACTTGACTACAAAATGACAAAAATACTAAAAGATATTTATATGTCATTTATGTAGCCTAGTATTTTCATTTAAATTAGACTAGCATCCACATCCTTGATCTCCAAAAAATCCACCACTACAGCATAATATTAATAATAATATTAAAAATGGTATCCATGCCATTATATCTATATCTACCCAACTTTCCCCAAATGCCAAGAATAAGAAAAATAATACTATTATCCACCATGCTCCTGCTCCGAAGCCACATCCTTCTCCAAATAATCTATCTAACATGCTTACTTCCCCCTGTCAACTATAATATGCCACCACAACTACATAATATCAATAATACTATTAAGAATGGTATCCATGCCATTATGTCTATATCTACCCAGCTATCTCCAAATGCTAAGAATAAGAAGAATAGTACTATTATCCACCATGCTCCTGCTCCAAAGAATCCTTCTTCTCCAAATAATCTGTCTAACATTGTTATTACCTCCTGTTGATATTTGAGCTTTTGCTCTTAACTTATAATATGCAAAACAGATTATTTGTGATAATACTTATTAATCACAAATGTATTATTTTAGCAACCACAACTATATCCATTTTGATAACAATCACAATCATCATTATCATCTTCACATGAACATACTATTAGAAGTAAAATTAAAAATGGTATCCAATCACTTAAGCAAATATCTATAAAACACTCCTGAAAAGTTAAAAATAGAAAGAACAAAATTATAATCCACCATCCACTTCCTCCGATACATTCAAACATTCTCGATAATTTACGATTCATAAAATCCCTCCTCGATTAAAAAGAAAAGACCTCCATCATATTTTTATGATAAAGGTCTTTATGCTCTAATATATATTATGATAAAACTATTTATTTGTTACCTATTTTAACAACATCCAAAATCAAAATCACAAAGATTAAAAAATACTATTAAAATAATTATCCAAATTAAAAATTCTTGGTTACATAATATCCATTCTATTAAGTCGTCTCCCAACATCAACAACAAAATTAAAATTATGAAGAAGAATCCTCCTCCAAAGAAATTTCCACCGAAAAATCTAGATAAACCTTGTTCTTGTGACATATTGTTCTCTCCCTTTCAAAAATTAATAAGTATACTACTTATTTAATAAATAATATGCAAATTAAAGTCGAAAGGTTACTAAATTTATCATTATTCGTTGTTTAATACAGGGGCTAAAGATGTATCACTGAAAAACGTATTTGCGTTATACAAATATAATACCTCGTCTACATCTTCATTTTTCATCAATTCATCAATATCCTCGTAATAATATCTAGGGTCAACTAATATAATTTTACTAAAATGAGTTGTCAAAAATTGTATAAAACAGTTTGCGTAAGAATCTTTAAATATAAGTAATGTCTTTCCGCTATCTGATGTAGTATCGATTTTTACGATTGGATGGTTTCCACCTAAAAATACTTGATACTTATCTTTTTGTTCTAATTTCTCACTATCATATAAAGTTGCTGTTTTTTTCTGCTCTTCTTCGTAATTTACAACAACCTGGTCATTTTCATCCTTTGGTATATACACTTTTATCTTATCTAAGTCAGTCTTATATCCACTCTCTGAGGCAAGTGCCCCTTCAAATGAATTTGAAACTAATTCGATATCGTAATCATCGCTGTCCTTAGAGCTCAACTCCATATCTTCTGCCAGCTTTTGATATGAATAAAACGCCCCTAAAGTAGTCCAGTGATGGTCGCTTTTATAATATAAATCCTCTCTCTTATGTTCTAATAAAGTTGCATAAGTATCTACAAAGGTTACATTTGAATCTAGTTTTTTAGAGTACTCATCTAAATACTTCTGTTGATCTATAACAGGCGCAGCAAGAGGCAATTTATCTCTTAAAATACTTACAGCCGTTGGGGATATCAACATATATTGTTTTACATCCTTGTACTTATTTGAAAAGTCACTTATAGCTTTTAGATTCTTAGATACATTTTCTTCATTAGGCTTTTCAAAATCCTCTAATAGATATCCATCCTTTCCTAAATAAACACCATTAGAGCTCTTCTTTAACAACAGCTTGTCTGTTTTAACCTTAACATCTATCCAAAAATCTCTATTAAAAAACTGATCAACCTTGTACTTTTCATACTTACTTATATATCTTCCTTCAAATAATTTTTCTACAGAAAAAGTAGGCTTTGATTGAAGAACTCTATTTTCAGTTTCTGAGAAAGTCTTTTTCTCTCCTAGAGTATTTACTGCTACAAAAAATACTATATAGCATATAAATAATGCTGATAAAGATATACAGTATTTTTTACCTAATTTTTTCTTAGGCTTTTTATTTTTTGATGTATTTCTACTTTTCGTTTTATACGCTTCAGTCATACTTTTCACCACCTTTAAAATCTAAAATACAAGAATGGGTTATAAGTTTCATTAACCAAATAAGCCGTAACTAAAAATAAAACTAAACCATATATAACTAGAGATGGATTTAATAATTTATCTCTATATTCCCTTGCGATATTTTCCAAAATTTGTTTGATAACTGGTGTTGAAAATACAAAAAGTATAATCATCATCACGATATTAGTATATAAGTAGAATATTCCAGCGTTATCAATTACTGCATTTCCTGATATAAAGAACATTACCTTTAGATATTCCACTGCAAATCCTAAATCTTCACTTGCAAAGAACAACCATCCTATTATAACTAATAGCATTGTATAAATATGTTTTATACTATCAGGTAGCTTTTCTAAAACAGATTTTAGGGCGAATTTTTCTAAAAATAATAAAACTCCGTAGTAAAGTCCCCAGATCACAAAGTTCCAGCTAGCTCCATGCCAAAAACCAGTAAGGCACCAAACTACAAATATATTTCTAATTTGCTTCGGCATACTCACTCTATTTCCGCCTAGAGGTATGTAGATGTATTCTCTAAACCATGTTCCTAAAGATATATGCCATCTTCTCCAAAACTCTGTAATGCTCTTTGATATATATGGATAATTGAAGTTTTCCATAAAATCAAATCCGAACATCTTACCTAGACCAATAGCCATATCAGAATATCCACTGAAGTCAAAATATATTTGGAAAGTATATGCAATTATACCTAGCCATGCAGTAAGAACTGATATAGACGACATCTCCATAGCAGAAACAGTCGTCCATAGCATACCTATATTATTTGCTAGTAAGACCTTCTTTCCTAGACCTTGTATAAAACGCTCTACACCTTCTCCAAATTTAATCACACTTTCTTTTCTAGTGTTCAATTGAGTTTCTATTGTTTGATACTGTACTATAGGTCCTGCTACTAATTGTGGAAACATTGTAACATAAGTAGCGAAGTTAATTATATTGTGTTGAACTTCAACTTTACCCAAGTAAACATCCACAATATAAGACAATACTTGGAAAGTATAAAATGATATCCCTATTGGAAGAGCTAATCCTTCAAAAGGAATATTTACATGAAAAATACTATTTATGTTATCTATAAAGAAACCAAAATATTTAAAAAATCCTAATATACTCACATTGAAAATAATAGTAAGTATAAATATAAATTTACACTTACCTTCATCGTGCTTATTTTTATCTATTAATATAGCTAAAAAATAGTCCGCTAAAATCGTTCCTATCATTAAAAATACATACACAGGCTCTCCCCATGCATAAAAAACTAAACTAGCTATTAATAAGATTGAATTTTTTAATATTCTAGGGCTAACATAATATAGTAATAATGTTATTGGCAAAAAAGTAAACAAAAATATAATACTACTGAATACTATTTTAATCGCCTCCCTCTCAAAATTTTTTATTTTTTATTATAGATAAATCTAAAGCCGAGATTATTTTATTGACTCTTTAAAAGCCTCCTTCAACCCCTCTGCATTTTTAGATATGGCAAAAAACACGTATCTTCCCTGTGTCTTTAGCTCATAATCATTTACTAATGCACATTGCTCTGGTCCGTAGCTTCCAAAACTTTGAAGCTGAGAATTTATTCTATTGTCAATTGCATCCTCTAAGCCTTCTATTTGAGATTTATCTTTAACCTTTACAATTAGCATTTCATCTACTTCCATAGATGACTCAGGTGTGTATAAAACAACACTGTCAAAATCACTTGCATTTAAGCCGTAATATCTTTTTAATCCTTTAGTCCCTGTTTCTTCCATATTTTTTACAAGACCTGTATCTACTATAGATTTTTGTATATCTTTAGCAGTTAAATTATCATTTACACTACTGCATCCTACAAGAATGATACAAGAACATAAAATTGCTATAATACTTTTTATTCTTTTTTTTAATTTCATTTTTGTTAAACCTCTCTAAATTTTACAAATTCCCTTTTTGTATAAAGAAATCAAGCCATTTCTTTTGAAAATTTGGTCCGAAATGTATTCCATCTGGTTCATAATCACTTTGTTCTACAATTCCATTTGCATCTAAATATGTAACGCCCTTCTTTTGACACATAGCTTGTAAATCAGAATTCCATTTGTCTATATTTGCATAATTAGGCTGTTGAGATAATGTAAATGATTGAACTGGAAGTATTGAACATATGTATATATTAGTATTAGGCAGCTTAGATTTTACTAAATCTATTACACTTTCATATTGTTCTATAAATTTAGCACTATCGCTGTAACATTCAATATCATTTATTCCATATGTAAAAAACATATTTTTAGGATATAAACCAATAGCTGTATTTATATCGCCTTGTTTTTTTGCATTGGCTATATTTCTTCCCTTATATGCAACTACAGAAGACTGAGTTAAAAATCCATATGCAGAAATACCCTCTGCTCTTGAATCTCCAACTATAACTGATGAATCGAATTTACTTTTATAATTAACCTTACCTGAAGAATCTTGATCATCTGTTGTAACTGCTGGTTGATCTGTTATTCCATTTTGAGCCTTTATAGAAGCAATTTTTTCTTCCACCTGTACTACATCTTGCTTTTCTAAGTTCTTTATAACTTCTACACCTTGCTTTACTTGCTCATCTTCATTATTACTTTGTTTATTTAAAGCATTTATCGAAAAAACAACAGCAATGCATCCAGCTATCACTCCAAATGCTACCAATCCTACTTTTATTTGTTTTTTTAATCTAATTTAAACCACTCCCTTTATAAAATTTTTATGTTTTTTCAACACTTTATTATATCATTTTATTTTTCTTTATCAAATAACAATAATGTAACAAATATGTTAAAGTTTTACAATATACTACAACAAAAAAAGTCAGTTTATGATATTTAATCAAAAAACTAACTTTTTATCCAATATTTTATATTAACAACAGCATCCATCATCGAAATTAAATAACAGTAAGATTATCAATATTATCCATATCCATATACTGTCATCATCGAAAAAATCATCCAAAATATCTGTACACAATAGTAAAAACACTAAAACTATCGCGATTAATATTCCCCCGTTAAAATTAATTCCACAATCTCCAAAAAATCTAGAAAGATTACTCTCTAACTTTGACATAATGCCTCCCCCCAGTAAGGTTTGTATTTATTTTAATATATGATTTTTTAGATAGATAAGTTACTTATATTGTATTTTTGTCAATTTCCAAATTTTGTTCATAATAAATTAAAAATAGCTCTCTAAAATAATATTTATTGATAAGTATATGTATAAAATATTTTTACTTGTAAACGATAAAAATAATTCTACTATTTTCTAAATATATATTGAAAATTAATTATTATTATATTAAACTACTATTAAAAATTTAAATATTGGATAAAAGTTGGAGGTATAAAATGTTTGAAGAAATAAGGGACATAATAGCAGAACAATTAAGTATAGACGATTTAGATGAATTAACTTTAGATACTTCTCTTAAAGATGATTTAAATGCCGATTCTTTAGATGCTGTTGAAGTAATCATGGCATTAGAAGATAAATACGATATAGAAATTGCTGAAGAAGATGCTGAAGAATTCAAAACTATCGGCGATATAGTTAACTACATTGAAAGCAAATAGTATGATATTATTAAAATAAGCTATAGAAAATCATATTGTATTTTCTATAGCTTATTATTATTTTGTTACTTGTTTATTTTATCTAGTATATAGCTTTCCATTTGATTTACAGGTATTTGTAAGGTCATAGCTAGTTCTGTATGCAAATTATCCTGTGCCAATTTGAAATATTTCTCGTCAGTGGCACTTAATTTCTTGCCTTGATTCAATCTCTCTTCTTTTCTCTGATAAATAGTTTTTATAAGACTTAATAATTTTCTACATTGACAGCTTTTTATACAATCCTTATATACTTGCTCACGTAGCTTTTCATCTTCTACTAATAATCCTTTTATATTCGGTATATCACTTATTAAAGTCTCTACATCCTGTTTAGATATTAACTTTCTAATAACTACTTTTTTATTATCTACTGGTGAAAAAACTTTACTCCTATTTTGATTTACAGGTTCTAATATATAATACAATTTATCTTTAGGTGCACCATGCATGTTCAAAGTTGAAATATCTATTATTTGACAAACGCCTGCATTACCGTAAATCACATATTCTCCCTTTTTAAACATATTTACATCCCTTTCTATTTTTATATTGATTTATTAATTTGTAAATGTATTATATTCAAATATGCGCCATTAAGAATACTAAAAATTATGAATATTCTTAATATAATTGATATAAATACTTATATTCTGTTGTCGACATAGTAACTATAAGTCTTTTTTATTATTTTTGTAATTTAATATTCGTTATTTATCAGTATATTTGTAAAAAACCTTACAATATAATTTTATCACATTGAAAATTTTTTTGTCAGTTTTTTTTAATCACATAATCCTTTTATTTTTTTTATTTTTACAAATATATTAATTAAGTTATATAAAAATATAAATTTTATATTCGACTTAAAAGTGTAAATTTACATTTATTTATATTTTTGTGTATTTTATATCCAAATTGTGGTATATTTTATAGTGATTAAAATATACATGAGGTGATTACTGATGATTGAAAAAAAGTATATTGAAATGGAAGGTATATTTTCAGGTAGTAGAGTTGTAAATATATATCTTCCAAATGATTACAATCAAAGAAGAAAAAAATATCCTGTACTTTATATGTTTGATGGACATAATTTATTCTTTGATGAAGAAGCCGCATTCGGTAAATCATGGGGTATGAAGGAATATTTAGAAGACAATGACGTTCAATTAATAGTAGTTGGAATTCAATGTAGCTTTGAAGGCAACGAAAGAATGTCTGAATACTGCCCATACGACCTAGAAAACTACTACGGCGAATTTATAAAGGGAAAAGGCAATGAATACTTAGAATGGATGATAAATGTCATAAAACCTATGATCGATTCTCAATACAGAACTAAAACAGATCGCAAAAATACACTAATAGGTGGAAGCTCTATGGGCGGATTAATGGCTGCATATGCTGGAATCAAATATTCTGATGTATTCTCAAAATGTGCTTGCCTATCTCCTTCTTTTGAATTATGCTACGACAAATTTATGGAGGATGTAATATCAAGCGAACCGAAAAAAGGGACTAAGTTCTATATGGATATAGGAAGCTCAGAGCTAGAAGATGAATATAGAAGAGTTAATTATACATCTTATATGTTGGAATTATGCCATAAGCTTCAATCTAAGGGAGCCAACTGTTACCCTAGATTAATTCCTGGAGGAGAACACAACGAAGCTAGCTGGGAAAAACAAGTTCCTGTATTTATGGAATATCTTTTATAGTAGATTAAATTAAAAAAAGATATAATTAAAAAGGCTATTAAAAAATATTTTTTTTAATAGCCTTTTTTAATTATTTAATTTGCAACGCAGCCTTCCCATTTTTTCAAAATATTTAACATAAAGCCTTTAATATCTATTCCGTATAGATCATCCAGTACTGGATCATTTAATACTTTTTGAGGTGGACCGTAAGATACAACTTGACCATTTTGTAGCATTAAAACATTATCCGCAAAATACTGAACTAAATTTAAGTCGTGTAAAACTCCAACTACAATTTTATTATTTGTTTTAATCCATTCCTTTAAATTTTGTAGTAAATCTATTTGATTTTTAAAATCTAGATGATTTGTAGGCTCATCAAGTAGTATAATATCAGGATCCTGTGCAAATACTCTCGCTAAAAATACTCTCTGCATTTGCCCCCCTGAAAGCTCTGTTATTAATTTATCCTTTATATCCAATAACCCGACTTTATCTATACTGTCTAATATAATTTCGTCGTCTTCCTTGGACAATTTGCTCAATACGCCTTTGCTATAAGCATATCTACCTAAAGATACAGTATCGTAAATTGTATATGGAAAATAAATCTCTGTAATTTGGCTCATAAGTCCTACTTTTTTTGCAAAGTATTTTCTATTCATAGAAAATACCTCTTGCCCATCTATTAAAATATTACCCTTATACTCTAAAATATTTGCAATAGACTTTAAAAGCGTACTTTTACCGCATCCATTTGGACCTACTATACATAAATTTTCTCCATTTTTAACTGTAAAATTTATATCCTTTAATATATCTTTTCCTTCATATCCGCTATAAAGCTTCTTAACCTCTAACATAATTATCAACTCGCCTTTTTAAAATAAACATATGCAAAAAATGGTGCCCCTATAATAGCTGTAACTGCTCCTACTGGAAGCTCTACTGGTGCAAATACATTTCTTGCAATTAAATCTGTAACAACCATCAAGCAGCCTCCAAACACAAAAGACATCGGTATTACATATCTATGGTTTGAACCAAATATCTTTCTAACTACATGTGGTGCAATTAAATCTACAAATCCAATAGTCCCGCTAAGTGATACAGCTCCTCCTGTCAAAACAGCTGAAAATATAAAAAGCTTAGTCTTTACCTTTGATGTCTCTACTCCGACTGATTTTGCTTGTTCTTCTCCAAATGTAAGTATATCCATTTCTTTAGTATACATAAGTATACCTATCATACCGATTAAACAAAATGGCATGATAAGTCCTACATATGTCCATCCTCTCATTGCAAAACTACCCATTTGCCACAAAGCTATACTCTTTAAATCCTCTGAAAACATTGCAGTAAGCGTTGTAAGTAAAGCATTTACAAATAAAGAAAAAACCATACCCGCTAATATTATAGTATTGTTAGACATAGTTCTATCTATTTTATTAGAAAATACTATTACTATGTAAACTGTAATAAGTCCGAATATAAAACCCACTAATGGAAGTGTAAAGCTTCCTATAAATGGAATAGAAAAACCTGTTACTATTACAAGTCCTGCACCTAAAGACGCCCCTGATGATACCCCTAATGTAAATGGTGATGCCAATTGATTTTTCAATATAGATTGAACAACAGCACCACTTGATGCTAAACATCCGCCAACTAAAAATGCCAATAAAACCCTAGGTAATCTAATTTTCCAAATAATTGATACATCCTTAGCTAATATACCTTCTCTAAGAGGTATACCTAAAGCTTTATTTGCAATTATAGATATAGTATCTAACATACTTATATCGGAGCTTCCTATAGAAGCCCCAATATAAATTAATATCAATACTATAAATATGCTTATTATACTCTTTTGTCTATTTGTCACTGTATTCATCTGGATATATAGCCTTTGCCATTTCCTTTAAAGCTTTTATTACATTAGGTGTTGGTCTTGAAGATGAATTTGTATCTATAGAGTACACTGCTTTTTCTTTAACTGCAGTTATATTTTCCCATCCATCTCTATTCATTATATCGTCGATTGGATTTTCTATGTAATTTACATTAGTAAGTATAACATCTGGATTTGCATCTATTACTGATTCTGAACTTGGAGATATCCAAGATTCTTGGTCTTTAAATATGTTTTCAGCACCTACTATTTCTATAATTTCATTTAAGAATGTTGAATTACCGAAGCTATATAGGTTTGGTGCTGGACCAATTTCAAAATAAACTTTCTTTTTGTCTTCTATTTTGCTACCTATTTTTTGTATTTCTTCAATATCTGATTTCATAGAAGATATTATTTCTTCACCCTTATCACTTACATCAAATAATTCTGCTAAAAATGTAATATCTTCGTATATACCGTCTATACTATTGCTACTTGGTATGTATACAACACATATTCCAGCATCCTTGACAGCTTTGTAAGGGTCTTCTGATGAACCGCTGTATTCTGTAGCTACTATTATATCTGGATCTAATTCTATAATAGCTTCTGCATCTGGAGTTGTAAAATCCATTAATTCTGTTTCTTTACTTAGCCCTTCAACATCTGCTGAATATTCATCTGCTGCTATAATCTTGTCAGCTAATCCTAATGCTACTAAGTTTTCTGTATTAGCTGGTGCAGTAGATATAATTGTTTCAATTTTACTTGGAACTTCTACCTCATTTCCTTGTCTATCTGTTATTTTTTTGTCCCCGCCACTACCATTATTACATCCAACCGCTAAAAGCATTGTCAAACACAATAAAATTGATAAAATTTTATTTTTCATTTAAAAATCCTCCTTTTTTAAATTTGATTTTTTGTTTCTAATTTATAAAATAAAAAAAAACTAACACAAGGTTAGTTTATATTTTTAAATAAAACAAATTTCCTCACCCCGAAGATTTTATATTTTGTATATTAGGCAGGTCTCCTGGCTTAGCTTCATCCTATTAACTCGCCTTCCCATGATTTTGATCACAGTGGCTAAATTGAGCAACAGTCTGCATTACAGTAACGGGGGCTGCAGAGGATTTTAACCTCTTTCCCTATTAATCTATATAGAACCTATATACATGCATAATGATTATTTAGTTATAGAGCTATTATATCATACTTTCATTATTTATCAGTATAAATTCATCTTATTTTTCTTCATAAAAAGATACATTTTTTATTACTATATCAAAAGTTCCGTTTTCATTCTTTCTGACGCTGTATTTCATCGGATCTTCAAAATCTGATAAATTTCCTTTTATATCAAAGCCATTGTCTGTTTTTATACTTCTCTTTTTAAGCTTCTTTTCAACCCACTTTTTATCGATTGAGAAGTTTTCAGTAAGCCCTTTGTCTTCCATGTGTTCTTTGAAGCTTTCCTTTAGAGCTTGGTCTATTATATTGTTTTGGACAAATTCATCTACATCTATTTCAGCCTTTTCCTTTAGAGTGTAATTTAGCATGCTTCTTATATCCTCTGCCTTTTTCATATCATCTGAAATTGCATTTGTAATCCAGTTTTCAGCTGTAGTTTTAAATACCTTTGTTTTATATTTGCTGTCTTCTATTTTTTTTGCATTTAAGAATTCTGATACGAATTTTGTTTCGATTTGCTCCTTTTCGGCGTCTTTATCTAGTAATTTTAGATGGTATTCGTCGTTAATTCCGCTGACGCCTACTAGAGCACATTGTTTTTGTCGTCCTGTTTCTGGTATTCCAATTTCATTTGATACTATTTGTATATTAAACTTATCTTCTATAAACTCAATAGAATGTGTATATGATTTTTTATATTCTAGCTTGATTATCGCTACGTTTTTTTCGTCTTTTACACTGTACAAACAAATTGCAAGGTCACAAGAATCCATTTCTTCACCTGACTTCATAACTTCAAATAAAAATGCAGCTATTTCCTTTGAATTTTGTAAAAATGTATCTTCATCGTAAATTATTTGCTCGCAGCAATTTTTAACTACGTTGTTGTTGTAGTCGTTAAATTCTGCCTTTCTCAAATCGTCGTCTTTCGAAACTCTATTTATAATCTTTTGAAAAAACTTATCCACTTCTAGACTGTTTCTACATTCGTAATCATTTAATATAGGACTGTCGTTGTTTTTATCTAAAACATGTACTATGGATTTATGTATAACCATTTTAATCTCTCCTTATTTCTATCTTAATTTTTCAATTAATTCCTTCATATCTCGAGGTATATCTGTTTCAAATTCTAAAACCTCTTTAGTTCTAGGCTGTTTAAATTTTAAGCTATATGCATGTAACGCCTGTCTGTTTATTAAATCCTCGTCTAAAGAGCCGTACAATTCATCTCCTATAATAGGATGTCCTATATGCGACATATGGACTCTTATTTGATGAGTTCTACCTGTCTCTAATTTAACCTCTAAGACAGTAGCATCCTTTAATCTCTCAATTACTTTGTAATGAGTAATCGACTCCTGCCCTCTAGAGTCTACAACTCTCTTTACACTATCATCTGTCGGTCTGTAAATAGGCTCGTCTATAGTCCCTTGGTCTTTTTCTACGACTCCCTTTACTACTGTTATGTATTTTTTATCAAAGCCTTCTTCCTTCATCTCGCTAGACAATACATGTTGAGCAAATGGGTTTTTTGCAACTATTACAAGACCTGATGTATTCATATCTAATCTATTTACAAATCTTATTTTTACACCTTCTCCTTTTTTGACTATGTAATCTGTAACTCCATTCGCCATAGTATTTTCAAAATGACTCTTTGTAGGATGAACTACCATAAAAGGAGGTTTGTTTACAACAATTAAATCAAAATCATCGTAAACTATATCTAAATTTAAATTTTGGGGTTTAAAGTTTGCCATATCCTCCTGTATGCTTACTTCTATTAAATCTCCTTTTTTGACCTTTTTATCTAATTTTTTAAAATTTTTATTTACATTTACTGTTTTAAATCTCTTTAATTTAGATACATATCTAACTGAAAAGTTTAATTTATCCAATAAAACCTCTTTTAATGTTAAATTATCGTCTTCATTTATATACGATATAAGATTATATGTCTGATCTTCCTTCTTGAACAAATTTTCACCTACTTCCTTTATTGTTTAACATATATATTTTACACTAAATTTTTAATATAATGAACAAAAAAGATTAACCATAAATTGCCAATACCTTTGTCGATGATATGTCTATTCTCAATAAGCTAAAAAAGGAGTTCTCCTATATAGTATTACTATTGAAAAACCCCTTTTATACTTCTAATAATTTTTTTAATTTAATACTCTATAAAAAAGTCTTCATTTGAAGATTATTAAATTAATGTAGACTTTTTTGAAATGCATGACAGAAATTATATTTATCCACGATTTCAAAGGAATATAATTTCTTATGCATTATAAATTATTCTGATAAAGCTTCATCGTATCCCTTGCACACATCTACCCATTTTTCACATTTTGAGTATTTTTCCATTTCGTCACAAGTCAATTCTATAGCTGAATTACTGCTTCCACAAGCTGGGAATACTGTACTGAAGCGTTTCATAGAAACATCTAAAAATACTCTTACTCCGTCGTTTGCTATTGCAAATGGGCACACACCACCTATAGCATGTCCTATGTATTCTACAACTTCATCTGGAGTAAGCATTTTTGCTTTTGTTGAAAATTCTGCTTTGTATTTTTTATTATCAATCTTCGCATCCCCTGCAACTACGATTAATATCGCATTGTCCCCTGCTTTATTTTTGAAAGATAGAGTTTTAGCTATTCTAGCTGGTATAACATGTGCTGCTTCAGCTGCTAATTCAACTGTTGCACTTGATTGATCAAACTCTAAAATATCATCTTCTCTTCCATATTCTGCAAAGTATGCTCTAACTTTTTCTATCGACATTTTTTACACCCCTATATTTAATCTTTTCCATATAGTATAACATAAATTTTTACAATTCATACACAATCATGAAAAATATTATATTTATAATATTAATTCTAAACAGTTATAGTTAATAACAATCTGTGTTATAATACTTGTTATAAAGAGGTGGGATAATGGAAAGAATTATTACAATTAGCTCAAATAATCTACCAAAATCTATAACAACTAAGGATATTTTAACTGAAAAATTGCAAAATGCAGGATTTACAGTTTGTGATATACTCCATCCCCAAACGGAACTAATAATTTCTATAGGAGGAGATGGTTCTTTTTTACAAACAGTACACGACTTTGAATTTCCAGAGGTTCCTATTCTAGGAATAAATACAGGGCATCTAGGATTTTTCCCTGATTTTTCTCCATCTGATATAGATCTTTTTATCGAATCTTATCTAATGGGAGATTACATAGTTCAAGAAATTCCTGTACTCCAATCGACTGTCTGTACTAAATCTAATTGCAATGATGTTTTCGCTATAAATGAAGTTGTAGTAAAAGGATACAAATCTAGAACTATACATTTATCATTGGGCATAAATAATCATCATGTACAAAACTTCAGCGGTGATGGTCTAATAGTTTCGACTTCAACAGGCTCTACAGCATACAATTATGCAGCAAGCGGAAGTATAATAGACCCAAGTATAAACGTAATGCAAATTACACCATTAGCACCCATAAACACAAATGCATACAGAAGCTTTACTTCTAGTATTATTTGTTCAAAGGATTCAATTGTAAAAATATCACCAGAATATAGATTTGAGGATTCAATATTGATAATTGTTGATGGGGTAGAATATCAATTTAAGCAAATAGTAAGTATTTCGACATTTGTTTCTGATTTAAAAGTCAAATTACTTAGAATGTCAAATTACGAATTTTGGAGCAGAGTAACTGAAAAGTTCTTATAAATTTTTTTAGGAGGATAACATATGAAGATAGGTGTAATGAGCGACACTCATGGTAGTTTACCTTATTTTGAAAAAGCATTAGACTTATTAAAGGACTGCGATGTGATTTTCCATATAGGAGATGTACTTTACCACGGTCCAAGAAACGATTTACCTGAAGGA
>NZ_JAXEWM010000057.1:0-12036 GCF_034113885.1 Intestinibacter sp. | reverse complement strand
TATAAGAATAAATATTTCAAAGCTACGCTTATAAAAAATGTTTCTATAAGATGATAAATATTTTTTTATAGTTTTAAAAGTAGATTTATAATTAATACGCATATAACTGAGCTCCTTATTTTATTATTTTGTGTGGTTACTTATATAATAAAACAAAATGGATGCTCAGTTATTTTTATTTTAAAATTTTTTAAAAATTAATTACTTGTAAAGTGGTGTTATCTAATATAAATATCGGATTATCAACATAATTTTTCAAAATATAACTATGTATAAAATCCTTATTTTGGCTACATAAATGAAAAGCAAATATCTAAACTTACTAAAATAGATACTCAAAGAGTACAAGAAATAATAAAAGAGCATATTAACTAAACAATAAAAAATATCTCCATTTAAAAACAAAACTGGAGATATTTTTTATTTTAAATTTTATACAGTTTTCAAATTTTCATTAGAAATTGACTTTTCCATCCATTTCCCCTTATAGTAATAAATACTCATAAATATATTAGTAAATATCCATGTCAGTGGATAACTAGCATAAATAATCCTTACATCCTTCACTATACCGATCATAACTACAAGCCATCCAACTCTAAGCCCGCACATACACACAAGCCCTATTACCATAGGAATAAAGGTCTGACCTGCTCCTCTTAAAACTCCAGATAAAATCTGATTCATCGCATAAATAAAATAAAGCGGTATTATAAATAATATAAACTGTGTTCCATAATAAATTACCTTTTCATCTGTTGTAAAAATCTTCAATATAGGAGTATGAAGAAGCATTATTAAGCCTCCTATTAAAACTGTCATAACTACACAAATTCTCATACTAAGCTTTTTGCCTTTTTTTACTCTTTCAAGGTTTTTAGCACCTATATTTTGTCCTATAAAATTGCTGATTGCCATCGCCATAGCTTCTATAGGCATATAAATAAATCCTTCTACCTTATAGTAAATAGAAAGCGCCGCCATTACATTTAATCCAAATAGATTTACCTTTGACTGCACTATTATATTAGAAAAACAAACTAAAACTGATTGTAATCCAGTAGGTATTCCTATCACTAAAATTTTCTTCAATATATCAAAATCAATTCTAATCTTACTTATATGAAGTTTATAAATTTCATTTGATTTGATTAATTTTATCATTATAAGAACAGCTGATATAGTCTGTGATATTGTAGTCGCAAGTGCTGCCCCCATTACTCCAAATTTAAATTGGACTATAAATATTAAGTCTAAAATTATATTTGCAACACCTGAAACCGCTAGATAATAAAGAGGTGTCTTAGAATCTCCAACAGCCCTAAGTATACCTGTCCCCATATTAAAAACCATCATAGGAATCATACTTAGGAAATAAATCTTAATATATGTAATTGCATATCCTATTACATCGTCAGGTGTATTTATCCATTTCAATATAGTTTCCGCTGACAATAAACCTATCGTCATCAAAGCTATCCCTGAAATCACACTTAATCCCATAGTAGTATGTACAGTTTTAAATATTTTTTCATTATCATTTTCTCCAAAAGCCTGAGATAAAACTACACTTGAACCATTAGATAAGCCTATAAAAAAATAAATCATAAATACAATTACTAAATTACAAGTCCCAACTGCTGCTAATGCGTTTGCCCCTACAAATCTACCTACAATCGCAGTATCTACAGTGTTATACAGTTGCTGGAATAAATTAGATATTAAAACTGGAACAGCAAAAAATACAAGCTTTTTAGAAATATTGCCTTCTGTCATTTGAGTTACTGCCATATATATCCTCCGATTTTAAAATTATTTTTCAATATAAATTTATGTAAATAATGTTATTTTATCTACTTACATCTATTATTTTACAACAATATACGCTAATATATATATATTCTATTTTGTTATAAAAAAATCCATAAAGGTATACAGATTTCCACATTCTCCCTTTCTACCTTAATTTGCTTTTCAGCCTTTTTTAAATCTTTTTCTAATTGTTTTATCCTTTTAGTATCTGCTGAATCATCTCTCGGTTTCTTTTCTGAAATTCCTTTTTCGTCTGCATAGCTAGGTAAATTATATTTTCTTCCCTTTTTCAATTTATATTTAATATATTGCTAAATATTTTTTCTAAAAATAATTAATCAACAATTTCAACATTTTTCAATAATCCAAATGCTCCTATAGCGCCACCTTCCTTTATCATTAAGCCCACATGATTATACATAACTCTACAATCATCAACAGCTCTATACTCTCCTAAAACATTTCCAAAGAAATCTTTAACATAGCCTATTAAGTCCCCCTTTTTAAGAATCATTCCTGCCTCTACATCTGAATACCAAAGTCCAGTTTGTTCACATGTCATGTAATCAGTTTTTCTCCAGATAAATTTTACCCCTAATGGCTTTTTATCTTTTTTATCCATCACTTTAAAATAATCTAAAATCAAATAAATATCTTCAACATAAGCTTCATAATCTTCTCTTTCACATTTATTAAGATTTCCTCTTTCAAGCAATATTGCTGGTATACCTTTAGTTGTCGCATAACTATAAAATCCATTCTTTGCAGTTGACGCAATCAAATGGTTAATTGTTGTCGCCTTTGCCACCTCTAATGAAGCCTTATTTACCTCTTCACTCGCTGCAACAGGGAAGAAAAGACATGGCAACAAAGGTTCTTCGCCTCCACCACTATGAAGATCCACTACAAAATCTGCCTCATTCATAATATTATCTTCAAGAAATGCAGCTATTCTTTTGCTAATTGTTCCCTCTCTATCTCCAGGAAAAACTCCATTCATATTGCCACCATCTTCTGGCACAAATCTTTCGTGTTTTGCGAAAAATCCTTGAGTATTTATACAGTGTAAAATTATAATGCGACCATTTACTTTTAAAGGATCTATTTGCTTTGAAAGTATACTGCAAGCTGCAACTCCTGGATATTCACCTGAATGTACGCCAGCACTTACAACAATTGTCTTACCTTTATTGACACCATTTATTATAGTAACTGGTATATCATAATTATCATCATACGGATGCACCATAAAGTGTAATTTTTCTCCTCTTCCTATATTATGTCCCAATAAACTCCAACTCTCATTTTTCATTATGTTATATCTCCTCATATATTTTCATGTATTCATATATCATTTTATAATAATTCTTATATTTCTACATATTCTATTTTGTTATACAAAAATTTTTCGTTATAAAAAAATCCATGAAAATAAGCGTGTTCAACTTACTCATCCTTCATGGATTACAAATTCAATATCAATTATTATATTTTTATAAAAATACAATATAACGTATTAAATCATATTATAACCAATTTTTTAACTTGTAAAATATTTTTAATCTACTTTTCTGCAACTACTGTAAACATAGGAGTTGAAAAGTAACATTTTTTTAAAAAAACTAAACCTTAAGATGCTAAAGATTTACTTATTTCAGAATTTGATACTAAGAACTTAATCAAAATAGGTATAAATATAAGTTGAATCACCATACCTGGAACTGCTGTAGTAATTGCTGTTACAATATACATCATAGGATTTATATCCGGTGCAAATGTAACTGATGCTATAAAAGCTCCAACTAATGCAAAAATTCTTCCTACAACCATTGCAGAAATAAGTGATACATAAATTTTATTTGTTGTAGAAAAAACAATCCCAGAAATAAGCCCATAACCACAAAGCTCTAAAGCCATTATAGGCATAGTTGGAAGAATTGGTGGCATACTAGTTAAAAGACCACTTAATATAGGAGTTATAACACCAACAATAGCACCACAAACTGGTCCAAGTAAAAATCCTGCTATTAAAACTGGTATATGCATAGGTAAAAATACTGGTCCACCCATATTTAATAAGTGGAAACACATAGGCAGTATTATACCAAAGGCTATAAATAATCCTGATAAAATTAATTGTTTTGTTCCTATAGTTTTTTGTTTCATGAAAATTTCCTCCTCAAAATTTTAATTTATTTATTTAAAACTAAATAATAAATATTGTCGTCTTCAAAAGCTTTTTCTACCTTTAATCCTGCATCTTCAAATATTTTCTTCTGCTCATTCACATCAATAAGTCGAGATTCGCTAACTCTTTCGTCTGTATTTTTATGCATATTATTCAGATATTCCCTGCTATTCGAATGAGCTATAATAAGTTTTCCAAAGTCTAATAAATTATTTTGTACTAGTTTTTTTATTGTATTTGTTTTATTTTCTAAATGTGGAAACATAGAATAAAGTACTATTTTATTAAATTTTTCATCTAAATTATCAGTTTCAACATTTAATAAACTGAACTCTACATTATCTATATCTTTGAATTTTTCCTTTGCTACTTCTAACATGTTACATGATATATCTACAGCTTTTATCTTTCCTTTAGGGCTTAGCTTGGTTAAAAATGGTATCAATACACCTGTACCAGTTCCTACATCTAATATACAATCATCTTCCTTTATATCAATTTGTGATAAAAGATAATTTATTTTTGTTTCGTCAACTTTGGTAATATTATCCCAATCCCTTGCTATACAATTAAAAAAATCTACTTGGTTCATAAATTTCCTCCTTAACATTTATATATTTTTAAAATAAAAAAAGTCCATGAAAAGATATCTTTATACCCTTCTCCTTCATGGACTAATTTAGTTTCTATATTTAATTTTAATTGCTAAACACATCTTTTAATATTTTTTTGCTACTACTGTAAACAAAGGTGTACTAAAATATCTAACTTGCTCTTCTTCATTTAACACTCTATCATTTATATTTTCGTCTATTCTAATTACTTCAAATCCAAATTTAGGTAGATTTTCTCTATCCCATTTTGGTCTCTTTACTTTAGACATTGGAAGCCCATAAGCTACATTTGTAAGAGAAACATTGCTAACAACATATCCATTTTCTTTTTTATAAATATGTTTATATCTATTATCAGCAAACTCCTTTAATCTTCTAGCTTCTTCATCATATAAGTATAAATACCAGTTTGCATCGAAATACACCATTCTTCCATCATTTTTTAAGATTCTCTTACATCCTTCAAAAAAGCCTTGTATGTCTTGTAGATTCCAAGTTACATTTCTAGATATAATTAAGTCAAATGTTTCATCTTCAAATTCTAGATTCTGTACATCCATAGATACAAAATTCACATCTACATTGTATTTTTGCGCATTTAATCTAGCTTTTGCCAGCATCGCATCCGTCATATCAACTCCTGTAACATCATGTCCTGCTTTTGCCATCAATATACAAAATTCCCCTGGACCACATCCTATATCTAAAACTTTTAAACGCCCTTCTTTTTCTACATTTTCAAGTATTGCTTCTGTCCATATACCCCCTTGATTGCATTGTAATTCTGCGTTATTTTCATTTGAATATGTATGTGAACGATTTGTCCAATATTTTTTTATAGATTTTGATATATTTTCTGTATCTAAATTTGCATCTTCATCTATTTTTTGTGCTGATATCATAAACATAGGAGTTGCTCCATATAATAGCTTTTCTTTATCATCCCATACTCTATTTGTTATATCTCTTTCTAAGATTAAATTCTTAAACCCAATTTCACTTAAGACAATTTCATCCCATTGTGGACGAACCTTATCTTCAAGTGGAAATTTATCCTTTACTATATATTCCTCTGGTCCATCAAAAGAACTGTATGCACATCCATATTTTTCGATACATGCTATTCTTCTTCTATCATTTTCTATCTTTAATTCTTCATCGTATTTATCTAAAAACCAGTTTGCATCAAATATTAGCAATTTTCCATTTGGTTTTAAAACTCTTTTCCATTCTGTGTATGCCTTAACTGGATCTAATAATGTCCAAGTTACATTTCTATTTATTATTAAATCAAATGTATTATCTTCAAATTCTAAATTATGACTATCCATTTGGATGAATTTAGGATTTACACCATTTTCTTTAGCATTTATTTCGGCTTGTTTTAACATATTTTCAGTACAATCGATGCCAAGTACATTATGTCCAGCTTTCGAAAGTATTATTGAAAAAAATCCCGGACCACATCCTATATCAAGTACATTTAATCCTTTTTTATAATCCATTTGTTCATTAATTAAATTACTCCAAGCTTCTACTCTAAAACTATCTAATTCATCCTTTATTATATTGCTGTATCCTATAGCATGGTATTCCCATTCTCTTTTTACTTTATTTATTAATTCCATCATGTTCCCCCCTAGTCAATCAAATTCTATAAAACAAAAAATCCATGAAGATAGATGCATTCCTACATTAACTACCCTTCATGGATTTAATTCTCAATCTGTATTTATTTTTTAGTTAATAATATATCTAAGTATATTATATATCATTTTTAGTAATAAATCACTTAAATAATTATTTAATTTCTATATAACATAATCGAATTGACAAAATTTTACAAATATATTACCATATTATCAAGATTTAATAATATATAATTGAGTCATGAAGGCTCTATTGCTGTTAGAAACAGTAATAGGGCTTTTTTTATTTTTGTAAGAAAGGAAGTGATTATGATAAAAAATATTATAAATGTAGATAATCTAAAAAAATTAGCGAGTGGCATTATAATAATTTTAGGTATAACATTTATATCTTTTGCTCTAATGTATATATCTCCTGGTGATCCTGTTGAAATAATGATGTCATCAAACGGATCTGCAGTTTCTGAAGCTGTAATTAATCAAAAGAAAGAAGAATTGGGTCTAAATAAATCTTTTTTAGAACAATACGCAATTTGGTTAAAAGGAGTTGCTACTGGAAACTTAGGTACATCTATAAAATATAATAGACCCGTTACACAAGAAATTTTTTCAAGATTACCAGCCACCTTATACTTAGCATTATTATCGCTGATAATTTCGGTAATTATAGCTCTGCCAATAGGAATATTCGCAGCTGCCAATAACAATAAAATATCAGAACGCATAATAAGAATTTTAAGTCTATTTGGACCATCTATGCCGTCTTTCTTTATAGCTCTTGTACTTATGTACTTTGTTTGTTATAAATTTAGACTGCTACCAATCTCAAATAGTGGTCCTAGCGCAATTATTTTGCCCACAATAACTATGGTTATTGGTATAGCATCAAAATTTATAAGACAAACTAAAAGTATTGTCTTAGAGGAATTAAATAAAGAATATGTCATAGGACTTCAAGTTCGCGGTGTTTCAAAGCATGAAATCTTATTTAAACATGTTTTAAAAGGATGTGCTCTTCCAATTGCTACAATGATTGGTCTATCACTTGGGAATTTACTAGGTGGTGCAACTATAGTTGAAACTGTTTTTATGTGGCCAGGAATTGGAAAGTATGCAGTCGAAGCCATTGCAAGTAGAGATTATCCAGTAGTTCAAGGATATGTCGTTTGGATGTCATTTATATTTTTAATAATAAACTATCTCACAGACAAATCTTATTATTGGTTTGATCCTCGCTTAAAATTAAATAAGAGAGGTGAAAAGTCAAAATGATAGAAAAAATAACAAATAAAAAAAATATAAAGATTATAATCTATTCGACTTTAATTTTGGCACTATTTTTAATTGCTTTATTTTCCAACAAAATAGTCCCTTACGATCCAATAAAAGCTGATTTAACAACAGCACTCCTTCCTCCAAGTAGTACTCATTTTTTTGGTACAGATAACTTAGGAAGAGATGTTTTTTCAAGAGTTATTTGTGGGATAAGAACTTCTTTATTTTCATCCTTAATTATAACTTGCTTCATATTTATATTTGGAATGCTAATAGGTGTAATTGCAGGCTATTATGGAAATATAGTAGACGATATTTTGATGAAAATCACAGTTATACTACAATCCTTCCCAAGTCTAATATTAGCAATTGCTGTAGCAGGTATGCTAGGTCCTAGTTTAAAAAATACAATAATTGCAATTTGTATTATCAACTGGACTAAATACGCTAGGATGGCGAGAAGCTTGACTATTTCACTTAAAGAATCTAATTACATCAAGTCATCTATATTATGCGGAGCCAAAAGCCATCAGATTATATTAACTGATGTTATACCTAATATATCACCTACACTTCTTGTCATGGCTATGTTAGATATAGGCGGTATGATACTTGAAATCGCTGGCTTATGCTTCTTAGGATTAGGAGCTCAACCACCTACTCCTGAATGGGGTCTTATGATGAATGAGGGTAGAAAATATATCTACAATGCACCATGGATGATTCTATCACCTGGTATTGCCATATTAGTAGTTGTTTTCTTATTTAACCTTTTAGGTGATGAGATAAGAGATAGATTTGATGTTAAACAATAGTAAAATTTAAATTCAATATAAAAAAGGAGGTAATTTCATATGAAATTAAAAAAATTAATAGCTGTTTCAAGTGCCTTAATCATGGCATTAGGCCTTGCAACAGGATGCAGTAGTAATAGTAACACATCTTCAGGTAGTAACTCAGATTCAAGTGCTAAAAAATCTTTAGTATTTGCAGACACTCAAAGTCCTGGTAACTTAAATCCTCATCTAGATTGGAATGGTTGGTATGTATCTAGATATGGAGTTGGAGAAACTCTTTTAAAACTAGATGAAAATCTACAAGCCCAACCATTTTTAGTAGATTCATATGAAAACACTGATGATACAACTTGGGTATTTAAATTGAAAGATGGAATAACTTTTTCAAATGGAAATAAGGTAGATGCAGAAGCTGTTAAAGCATCACTACAAAATACTATAAAAGAAAATCCTCGTGCAGTCGAACTTTACAACATAGATAGTATGGAAGCTGATGGATTAACTCTTACTATAAAAACTAAAGATCCAAATCCAGGTCTACCATGTAGTTTGTGTGAACCAATGGGAATAATAGTAGATGTAAATGACAAGGAAAACAGTGATACAAATCCAATATGCACTGGTCCATTTGTAGTAACTAATTACAAAGAAAAAACACAATTTGATGTAGCTAAAAATGAAAATTATTGGGGTGGAGATGTAAAATTAGATTCCGCTACTTTCAAAGTTTTAGCTGACACAAGTGCACTTGATATGGCAACTAAATCAAACGAAGTAGATGTCGCTGTAATTATGCCTAATACTATCTTAGAAGATTATAAAAACGACGACAATTATACAATATCTAGTAATCCTGGTTCTAGAGCTCAAATGTTCTTTATAAATCACGAAAGTGATATTATGAAAGATGTCAATGTTCGTAAAGCTATAAGTCTATGTATAGACAGAGATAACTATAGCGAAGTTTTAAATAAAGGTGGTTCTGTATCTGCTAAAGGTCTATATCCTGACTATGTTTCTTATGCTGGCGAAGGAAATACTTATAATGTAGAAGAAGCTAAAAAAGTATTAAAAGAAGCAGGATATGAAGACACTGATAACGATGGTATCTTAGACAAAGATGGTAAAAAGCTTAGTATAAATACAATTACATACTCTACTAAGGCTGAACTTCCAACTTTTTGTGAAGCTTTAAAATCTGAACTTGCTGAAATAGGTATAGAATTAAATGTTCAAATAGTTGAAAATATGACAGATGAATGCCAAAATGGTAACTTTGATATGGCTTTATGGAGCTTCACTATGCTACCAACAGGAGATCCTCAATATTTTATAGATATAGCATTTACTTCTGATGGAAGTAGTAACTACGGAAAATATAGCAATAAAGAAGTCGATGATTTAGCTAAACAACTTGATGTTGAGTTTGATACAAAAAAACGCGAAGAAATAGCTAGCGATGTAGTTAAAAAAGTAATGGATGACTACGGCTATATATGTATAGGACATGCTAATTACACTTATGTTATGAATAAAAAAGTTAAAAACTGTGTAGCAAATCCATCTGAATACTATCTTCTTGATGCTAATGTAGATGTAGAAGAATAGGAGTGGTTATAATTTTGTTAACAATAAATAATTTAAACATCTCTTACGATAATATCCCTATCGTAAGGGATGTTTCTTTAACAATAAACAAAGGTGAAATAATAGGAATTGTTGGTGAAAGCGGCAGTGGAAAAAGTACTCTACTAAGGGCGATAATGGGAGTTTTAGGAGATGACGGCAAAATAGACAATGGAAGTATCATTTTCGATGAAAAAGACCTTTTAAAAAAAGAAAATAAAAATATATACAGCAAAGATATTTCAATGGTATTTCAACAAGCTACTTTGTACCTAGACCCTATAACTATCATAGAAAAGCAATTTCTTGAAATTATGAAAAATAACAAAGAAAATAAAAAAGAAAAACATAAAAATATCGTAAACTTGTTAAATAGCCTTCACTTAGAAGATGCTGAAAGAATACTAAAAAGCTATCCATTTGAACTCAGTGGCGGTATAAATCAAAGAGTTTCACTTGGACTAGCCATGATAAATAAGCCAAAGTTAATTCTAGCTGATGAACCCACATCTGCTTTAGATGTTACTGTTCAAGCCCAAGTAGTTCAAACACTTAAGGAGCTTAGAAATAATTTTAATACAAGTATAATAATGGTATCCCATAATATGGGTGTTATAGCAAATATAGCTGATATAATAGGCGTTATGTATTATGGGCATTTAGTTGAAATAGGACCTAAAAAAGAAATTTTACAAAATCCTCGCCATCAATATACTAAACAACTACTAAAATCTGTTCCAAATCTAAATGGAGACATTCCTAAAGGAATATCTGGAAGAATTCCTGAATTTGGTTCAGTAATAGAAGGATGTCCTTTTTATGATAGATGTATAGTTAGTGAACACAAATGCAAAATCACAAAACCTGTACTCACAAAAGTAGATAATGGACATTTTACATCCTGTTTACATGCTACAGAGGAAAATAAAATTTATTTAGGAGAAATACTATGATATTAGATGTTAAAAACCTTACTAAAACATTTGAAAAAAATAATAAAACTTTTACTGCTGTAGACAATATAAGCTTCCAAATAAATAAAGGAGAATGCCTCGGTATAGTTGGTGAAAGCGGTAGTGGAAAAAGTACAATCGCTAAAATGTTAGTTAGACTATTAAATCCTGATAGCGGAGAAATAAATTTTCTCGGTAAAGATTTAGCAACTGCGAATAAATCAGAGCTTCAGGCAACAAGAAAAGACATACAAATGATATTTCAAAATCCACTGGATTCATTTAACCCACGCAAAAAACTAAAAACTAGTGTAGGCGCTGGACTTAAATATATAATGGGTCTAAATAAAAAAGAAATCGATAAAAAAGTAAATGAAGCTCTAAACTTAGTTGGTTTAAAACCTGAATATGCAGATAGATATATAAATAAAATAAGTGGCGGAGAATGTCAGAGAGCTGCTATTGCTAGGGCAATTTTAGTTGAACCAAAGCTTCTAATATGCGACGAAATTACAAGTGCCCTAGATGTATCAGTTCAAGCTCAGATTATAGACTTATTAGTAGACCTTAGAAATAAAATGAACATGTCATATATATTTATAACTCATGATCTGACATTAGTAAGATATTTATGCGATAGAGTTCTTGTAATGTACAAAGGCAATGAAGTTGAAAGCGGTACTGCAAAAGATATATTCGAAAATCCTATGCATCCTTACACTAAGCTACTTCTCTCTTGTATTATGACAGTAGATAACATTGATGAGAATAAAAGTATAAGCTATGAAAAACTACAACATTCTGGTGGATGTAAATTTAAAGAAATGTGTCCAAATAGAATGGAAATATGTAATTCTATAAAACCAGAAATTAAACAAATAAACAATAGAAACATACGTTGTCATCTATATAATGATTAACAATTTTATCTAAAAAAATACTGCTCTATATAGGAATTAAACCTTTTGTAGAACAGTATTTTTATTTTCCACAAAATAAATAAACTATTGTTTTTTAAAAAAATAGAAAGTATTATATACCTATAGAGGTATACCTATAAGTATAATTTTAATCTATATGGGAATGTATTTAAAAAGGAGGAACTCATGAAATTATTCAAAT
>NZ_JAXEWM010000056.1:0-2261 GCF_034113885.1 Intestinibacter sp. | reverse complement strand
ACATTTTTTATAGATACAGAATTACTTAAATTTTCAAATCCTTCTATATCAAATATAAAAAATATACCTATAAAAAGTACAATACTTGTCAAAATAATTAATTTATTTTTCATATATTTTCCTCAACAATATTTTCACTTAATAAATTTAATAGCCCCCATCTAACTATATTAAATGAGGGCATTTTTTATAATTTGCCTTATTGCTTTTTAATGGATCATTTAGATTCTTTAAAATTTATTTTGTTTTTATCTGCATAAGTTTTAGCATAAGAATCTAAATTTCCAGATATAGTAATATTTTTACAATCTTTGAATGCATCTTTTTCTATTTCTAATACACTATTAGGTATTTTAACTAATTCTAATTTTTCACATTTTTTAAAAGCTTTTTTGCTTATCTTAGTTACTTTATGATTTTTTACTTTACTCTTTATCTTAGCTTCTTTACCTAATTCTGTAAAGTTATATACTTCAGCATCACCATTACTTAATAAGTTATATTGAACTCCATCTTCTACAACAATCATTTCTGTATCTTTAGATGCCTTTAATGTTTTTTGTCCTTCATAGTTTCCTATACCTTCTATGTTGATTGTATTAGAATCTTCCCCTAAATCATAAGTTACTATATAATCTTCTCCTTCTTCTAAAGCTTCTATTTCTAGTGTTTGTTTATTAGCTGTGTCAAGATTATCAGCTTCTAATTTTAAACTTAGAGCATTTATATTTTGTTCAGTAATAGTAAATGTTTTTGTTATTGTTCCTGTATAATATGGATCAATACCTTTTATTGTTACCGTTGCCATACCTATATTTACATTATTAGAATAACTTACTGTATAATCTTTGCCTTCTGTTAGCCCTTCTATTGTTACTTTTGGTGTCTTTTCTTTTCCATCATAAATACATTTTGTATATTCTAAATTTGCTTCCAATGTACTCATTTTTCTATAGATTACAAATGTCTTTGTTACAGTTCCTATATAGTTTCCTATTCCTTTTATTGTTACAACTGCATTTCCTACATTTACATTATTGCTATACCAAACTCTATAATCTACACCTTCTTTTAATCCTTGTATTGTTACTCTCGGACTAAAGGCTTTTCCTGTATATGCATATCTATATCCATATAAACTTACATTTAAAGTTGATATATCTATTCTTGAATCTTTTATAGTAAATTCTTTTTCTACTGCTCCTCTGTAGTTTCCTATTCCTTCTATTGTTACTTTTGCTGTTCCTATTTCTATATTATTTTCATAAGTTACTACATAATCAACATTTTCTTCTAATCCTTCTATTGTTACAGCCGGTTTTATTACTTCGCCTGTATAAATATAACTATCTGATTCAAGTTTTATTTCTAATTCTGATATGTCTATTCTATCTTTATTTTCTTCTTTTATTGTAAATGTCTTTTCTATTGTTCCTTGGTAATTTCCTATACCTTTTACAATTACCTTTGCTGTTCCAACTTCTATATTATTTTCATAGCTTACTTCATAATCTATTCCTTTTTCTAAACCATCTATTTTAACATCTGGCTTTCTCTCTTTTCCATTGTATTCACATTCAGTATAGCTTAATACTGGTTCTTTTCCAGATATATCTGTTGGTGCAATTTTAAATGTAGTGGTTAATGTTCCGCTATTATATGTTCCTATACCTGTTATTATAACTTTACCTTCTCCTGCATTTACATTATTAGAATAACTTACTGTATAATCTTTACCTTCTGTTAGCCCTTCTATTGTTACTTTTGGTGTCTTTTCTTTTCCGTCATAAATACATTTTGTATATTCTAAATTTGCTTCCAATGTACTCATTTTTCTATAGATTACAAATGTCTTTGTTACAGTTCCTATATAGTTTCCTATTCCTCTTACTGTTACAATGGCATCCCCTGGATTTACATTATTACTATACCAAACTCTATAATCTACACCTTCTTTTAATCCTTCTACTGTAGCTCTTGGACTTAATGATCCTCCTGTATATGCAAATCTATATCCATATAAACTTACATTTAAAGTTGCTATGTCTTTAGCTTCTATACCACAACCTCTACATTTACACATTCCTGTTTCATCATAATCATCCATGTGTACATAATCATGACCTATAGGAGTAGAATATTTAACAGTTTGCTTAACACCCAAGCTATTTTGAACAATCTTATATCCTCTCTCAGTACAAGTTGTTGGTACATCTTCTATAACAGTCAATTCTTCCGCTAAACCATTAACATCAAAATAA
>NZ_JAXEWM010000055.1:0-2578 GCF_034113885.1 Intestinibacter sp. | reverse complement strand
TTTTATCTAAAAAAATACTGCTCTATATAGGAATTAAACCTTTTGTAGAACAGTATTTTTATTTTGCACAAAATAAATAAACTATTGCTTTTTAAAAAAATAAAAAGTATTATATACCTATAGGGGTATACCTATATGTATAATTTTAATCTAGATGGGAATGTATTTAAAAAGGAGGAACTCATGAAATTATTCAAATCAGAAACGCATAGAACAATTATTTTTATTATTATCTCTACTATAACTTTATTACTGAGCTTGTTCAGTTCAATTAACGAAGCTATTCGCTTTAACCTAGCTTGGATATCTATAATTCTGTGTGGGCTTCCAATTATAAAAGAAGCAATTATAGGATTATGTACAGAATTCGATATAAAAGCAGATGTCTTAGTATCTATGGCATTAATCGCATCTGTAATCATAGGCGAAACATTTGCTGCCGGCGAAATCGCAGTCATAATGACTATCGGTGCACTACTTGAGGATTTGACAGTTCAAAAAGCACAATCAGGAATCGAAAATCTAATAAAATTGACACCTCAAAAGGCTAGAGTTATAAGAGATAACGATGAGGTATTAATCGAAGCAGATGAGGTTCAAGTAAACGATATCGTCAGAGTTATCGCAGGGGAAACAATTCCAGTAGACGGTGTCATAATAAAGGGTGAAGGCTCTATAGACGAATCTATAATGAATGGAGAATCACTACCAGTAGACAAAAGCGTTGGAGATGAAGTTTTAAGCGGAACTATAAACCAATTCTCTACCTTCGATATTAAAGCTACTAAAACTTCTAACGACAGCTCATTAAAAAGAATGATAAGACTTGTCGAAGAAGCCGATGCAGCTAAAGCTCCTATTGTAAGCTTGACAGACAGATGGGCTACATGGATAGTTGTAATTGCATTGGTATCTTCTGTTGGAACCTTTTTAGTCACTCACCAAATACTGAGATCTGTAACTATATTAGTTGTATTTTGTCCTTGTGCATTAGTCCTTGCCACTCCAACAGCTATAATGGCTGGAATCGGTAACGCCACAAAATACGGTATCCTTATAAAGGGTGGTGATATTGTAGAGAGATTGTCTAAAATAAGAAATATAGCCTTTGACAAGACAGGAACTTTGACTTACGGAAAATTGTCAGTTGTCGATTACAAAAGCTTCGACGACAATTACAGCGATGATGATTTTTTAAAGATTTTAGCATCAGTTGAAGCTTATTCAGAACACCCACTTGGCAAAGCAATTACAGCTTACTATAAAGAAAACAGCCGAGATTTATTAGAAGTAAAAGACTTCACTATAAATCCTGGTAAAGGTATAAAAGCCACTTTAGAAGATAAAAACATATTATTGGGTAACTTAAAAATTATGCAAGGAGCTAATATAGATATAAATGAAAACATTGTAAATTTCTCAGATGAATTTTCTAAAAAAGGATGTACAGTTATCTATTTATCAATAAATAATAAATTAATCGGATATGCAGCACTTTCTGATATAGTCAGAAAAGAGAGCAAAAACATCGTAAGCCTTATAAAAAGTGACAACATAACTCCTATAATGCTGACTGGAGACAACGAATACAGTGCAAAAAATATAGCAGGCTCTATCGGCATAGAAAATGTCCACTCTAGTCTACTTCCAGAGGATAAAATGAACATCATCAAGGAATTAGAAGATCAACAAAGCTCTACTTGTATGATAGGAGATGGAGTAAACGACGCCCTAGCATTAAAATATGCAAGTGTTGGAATATCAATGGGATCTATAGGTAGTGATATAGCCATAGAGGCTTCGGATATAGCATTAGTAAGCGACGACATAAAAAATATTCCTTACTTACTTTATCTATCTAAAAAAACTATGACTACTATAAGATGGAACGTTGCATTTTCACTAATATTAAACTTCGTAGCTATAATACTTGCTATGACTGGTATCCTAAACCCTGTAGTCGGAGCTCTAGTCCACAATCTAGGTTCAGTATTTGTCATAATAAATTCTGCTAAGCTTTTAAAAACACAAAATTCTATAAATATAAATTAAAAACTATTGACTCTAGACCAACTCCATAGTTTATAATAAATGTTTATGTAAAAATAAAATAAATGATTGACAATTTTTGCAAAAGCAATTATAATTAAATTAGAAAATTAAGTTATGTAATTTATGTTTGAAAACGTATATACAAGTCAGAAGACTTTAAGTGTCTTCTGACTTTTTTTATTATAGCTTAATATTCATATTCTGCTTTCCCCAAAGTGAGAATAAAATAGACCCTGTCTTATATAAATTTTTTAATGTCACCCCCTTAGGAGTGACTTTTTTTTAACAAAAAATCCATAAAGCATAAATAATTTTATCTACACTCTATGGATCTTCTGTTATACCGTATTTGTTTTGTCTTTAATCATATTATTAAGAGATAAATCCGTTACTGAAAACTTATAAAAATCTATAAAAAATTATAAAATTTTATGTTTCATTCCTTTTTCAACGTATCTGTTTTTGCTATAAATAAATTCATAGCTACTTACATTTGATATAATACTCCAAAGGCTTAAATTCCCGA
>NZ_JAXEWM010000054.1:0-15544 GCF_034113885.1 Intestinibacter sp. | reverse complement strand
AATAGGAATAAGTGTAGATTTAGAAATCAGAACTTGGGATACAATAGTTGAAGATATACATAGAGAAGCAGTATTTTTCGGATTTGGTTCAGGGGATCCATCAGAATTATACAACCTATACTACGGACCTATAGCAGGTGGGGTGGTATCTTGGGATAACTCAGGATGCTATGACAATGAAAAAGTAAATGAAGATATAGACAAGGCTTTAGATTCTACTGACGAAGAAGAAGCTCTTAAGTATTGGAAGGATCTTCAAAATTATACATCAGCAAAAGGTGATGCTCCATATTGCTGGCTTGCAAATGCGCATCATGTATATTTAGCGGCAGATGGATTTGATTTTGGAAATCCAGTAGTTCAACCACATGGTGGAAGAATATTTGACAATGTTACAGAATGGTCTTGGAAATAATATTTGATTAAATAGTAGTATCTACTTATACTGATTTAAGTAGATACTACTTTGTAGCTTTAATTTATGGGAACGTGTAGTGCAAAATCCACTGTAAAGGTATTTATAATAAAGATTTTGTTATATAATTATATAATGTGGGAAATTATTTCTTACAGATTATAAGATAAATATTTAAGGAGAAAAAAGATGAATAAAGGGATGGGGAAATTTTTAACTAAAAAGTTTTTAAAATTAATAACTCTTTTAGTAGCTCTTTGTATAATTACCTTTGTCTTGATGGAGTTATCGCCAATAGATCCGGTGACAGCATATGTGGGCGCATCTACAAAAGTAAGTGCAGAGCAAAGAGCGTTGATAGCAGAACATTGGGGTTTAAATCAACCTCCTCTAGTTAGATTTTGGTCTTGGTTTAAGTCTATTATAACTGGAGATTGGGGAACTTCTATGATTTATAGAAGACCTGTTTTAGAGGTTATAGGACAAAAGTTCTTGTCTTCTATATGGCTTATGGCTATATCGTGGGTGCTTTCTGGAATTATAGGATTTGTTTTAGGAATTATAGCAGGAGTAAAGGAAGGCAAGCTAGTAGACAAGATAATACGTGGCTATTGCTACATAATAATGTCGACTCCAACATTTTGGCTTGGAATACTTTGTATAATGGTATTTGCCGTAAAATTGGGATGGTTTCCGGTGGCACTGAGCGTTCCTATAGGTGTTTTATCTGAAAATGTAGGTATATACGAAAGGTTGCAGCATATAATACTTCCAGCTTTGACACTTGGAGTAATAGGAATTTCAAGTATATGCATGAATACTAGAGAAAAGGTTGTAGAAATAATGTCTACAGACTATGTACTATTTGCAAAGGCTCGTGGTGAAAGTTTAAGACAAATAGTATTTAATCATGTTTTAAAAAATGTATCACTTCCAGCTATAACACTTCAATTTTTATCTTTTAGTGAGTTGTTTGGAGGAACTATATTTGTTGAGCAGGTATTTTCGTATCCTGGACTAGGACAGGCTACAGTTTCAGCTGGCCTTAAGGGAGATTTACCTCTTCTTATGGGGATTGCGATAATAAGCTTAATTTTTGTTTATTCAGGAAATATAATAGCAGATTTATTATATCGCCTAATAGATCCTAGAATAAGAGAGGGGCGAGATTTATAATGGAAAATGTTAAAAATACAGAAAAAAAACCGATTTTCAACCTTGGAGTTAGAGAAAAAACAATATTTTCTATAGGATTATTCGCTTTTTTCTTTATAGTAATTTTAGTTTGGGGTAGCTTTATAAAAGTAGACGATTTATATGTAGATTTACCTAATAAATTTCAATCTCCATCACTTTCTCATTTATTTGGGACTGACTGGGTAGGAAGAGATATGCTTACAAGAACTATAAAGGGTTTGAGCTTGAGTATGAAAATAGGCCTACTTGCAACTGTAGTAAGTACGATAATAGCGATATTATTAGGAATTATAGGACCTACATTTGGTAAAAGAGTAGATGCAGTTATAACTTGGTTTATAGATTTAGTTTTATCAATACCTCATACATTAGTAGTTATACTTATATCAATAGCTATGGGTGGTGGTATGAAGGGGATTGTAATAGGGGTTGCAGTTACCCACTGGACATCTCTTACTAGAGTTATAAGAGCTGAGGTTATGCAGATAATGGAATCTGATTATACAAAGATTGCTAGAAGCTTCGGCAAGTCTAATTGGTATATTGCAAAGGAGCACGTGCTACCTCATGTAATACCGCAGATAATAGTAGGTGCTGTACTTATATTTCCACATGCTATTTTACATGAAGCATCAGTTACTTTTTTAGGATTTGGACTTCCGCCTCATGAGCCAGCTATAGGTGTAATTCTTTCAGAAAGTATGAAGTATTTGACAGGTGGTTACTGGTGGCTTGCTTTTTTCCCAGGACTTAGCTTAGTTTTAGTATCTATGATGGTAGATAGAATAGGGAAAAACATAGAAAAATTAATAAATCCTAAGACTGCATATAAATAGGAGGTCGACATGAAGGATGCAATTTTAAAGGTAAAGGATTTGGGAATATCATTTTCTCAATACACAAAGGGGCTAGTTAGAAGCGATTTAAATGTAATAAAAAACTTAGATATAGAGTTAAATGAAGGAGAAATCTTAGCTGTTGTGGGTTCTAGTGGTTCAGGTAAAAGCTTACTTGCTCATGCAATACTTGGAATACTGCCAGAGAATGCGTCTGTGGAGGGAACTATAACCTACAAGGGAGAAGAACTCACTAGAAAAAAACAAGAAAAATTAAGAGGAGACGAGATAGTATTAATTCCTCAATCAGTAAACTATCTAGATCCTCTTAAAAGAGTAGGAAATCAAATAAAAATATCTATAAAAAATAAGGACAAAAAGGCTAAGGATCAAATAGTAGATAGATTATTTGAAAAATACAATTTAGATAAAAAGGTAAAAAACTATTATCCTTTTCAACTATCAGGAGGTATGGCGAGAAAGGTGCTTTTATGTACTGCACTTGCATCAGATAGCAAGGTTATAATAGCAGACGAACCGACTCCTGGACTTGATGAAGCTTCTTTAAATGAAGTTCTTAAGGATTTTAGGGAGATAGCAGACAGTGGATGTGCAGTGCTTATGATAACTCATGATATAACAGCGGCACTTAAAATAGCTGATAAAGTAGCGATTTTCTACGCAGGATCTACTTTAGAGGTTGCAAATAAAAGTGATTTTATAAATAATGGCAAAAATCTAAGACATCCTTATACAAAGGCGCTTTACAACGCTCTACCTAATAATGATTTTAGTGCTATGGACGACAAAACACAGCCTTTGCCAAATGAGCTGCCAAAGGGATGTGTATTTTCTGATAGATGCAAGCTAAAAACAAAGGAATGTGAAGAAAAGGTTCCTGAAAATAGGGAAATTAGAAACGGAAAGGTGAGATGTATTCATGCAACTTAAAGCCAATAATGTGAGTTTTAAATACACAGAGGAAAGATATATCCTAAAGGACATAAATTTTTATGTAAATAGCGGTGAGGTAGTGGGTCTAGTTGCTCCTAGTGGATTTGGTAAGACTACACTTGCTAAAATTTTGGCGGGATATATAACTCCAGAGAGAGGGGAAGTAGTATTAGAGGGATGTGAGCGAAAAAAAAGGGGCTACAACCCAGTTCAGCTAATTTTCCAACACCCAGAAAAATCTGTAAATCCAAAATGGAAGATGAAAAAAATCATAAACGAAGCATTTACGCCTTCAAAGGAGCTTATAGAAGCTATGGGAATTAAAGAGGGTTGGATGAATAGATGGCCTAGTGAGCTTTCAGGAGGAGAACTTCAGCGATTTTGTGTTATTAGAGCATTATCACCAGAGACTAAATTTTTAATAGCAGATGAGATGACTACTATGCTAGATGCTATCACACAAGCTCAAATTTGGAATGTAGTATTGGACTATGCCAAAAAACACGATATAGGTGTAGTCGTGATAAGCCATGAGAAGGCTCTAGTAGATAAGGTCTGTGATAGAGTTGTTGATTTAGAAGAGTTTAGAGAAGAGAAAAAGAAAGCAGTTTAAATATTTAAAAAAAATTTTGATGAAAACGATTGACATAAATTTCTAAAAATGGTAATATAATGTCAGCTTGAAAAGCAGAAAATGGGGCATACCACCGCGGGTATGGTTTATTTTCTGCTTTTTTTGTTTTCTAAGATTTTTATAGAAGAAGGAGGATGAATATGACTTTAAATGGTAAAAATATCGATTTATTAGAAGATATTACAATAGAAAAACTTCTAAAAAAATACGACTTAGATCCTAAAAAGGTCGTTGTAGAAGTAAATATGGAGATTGTAGACGATGAAGCTTACAGTACTTATTTATTAAAAAATGAAGACGTTATAGAAGTTATAAGCTTTGTTGGAGGTGGCTGATTTTGAAGATTTTTTTTAATGAGGCACTTGCAGAAGTTACTGAAAATACAACTGCCTACCAATTTAGAGATTGGGTAGATAAAAATTACGATGTAGTTGTTTTAAATGGATTTCCTCTAAGTCAGGACAAAATACTAAGTGAAGGCGATAGAATTACTTTAATTCAAAAGGGTAAGGTTCCTTCAAAGGATGAACTAGAAGCTCTTTTGATCGCGAGACATACACCTAATATACATAAAAAGCTCAAAAATGGAAAAGTGGCTATTTTAGGTCTAGGTGGTTTAGGATCAAATATAGCAGTTTCATTAGCTAGAGTAGGCGTAGGTGAGCTCGTCTTAGTGGATTATGATGTCGTGGAGCCATCTAATTTAAATAGACAGCAGTATTTTGTAGAGCATATAGGAATGAAAAAGACAGAGGCATTAAAAAATATACTGGAAAAAATAAATCCTTTTGTAAATATCAAAACTAAGGATGTATTTGTGACAAAGGAAAATATAGAGTTTTTAAAGGAATGCGATATAATAATCGAGGCATTTGACGATGCAAAATGTAAGGCTATGGTATGCAATGCAGCCTTGAAAAATTTTAGAGATAAATATCTAATAGCATCCTCAGGTATGGCAGGATATTACGATTCAAACGATATAAGGACTAAAAAGATAAGGGATAAATTTTATATTTGTGGAGACTTCGAGCATGAAGCCAAGGAGGGCGATGGTCTGATGGCTCCAAGAGTAGCGATATGTGCAAATCACATGGCAAATTTAGCTATGAAGATACTTATAGATGAAATCAAATAATGGAGGAGATAAGATGGATAAATTAATTTTAGGTGGACACGAGTTTAGTAGCAGACTTTTAATAGGAACAGGTAAATTTGGAAGCAATGAAATACTTCCAGATGTTATAAAGGCTAGTAACAGCCAAATAATAACAATGGCTATAAGAAGAGTTGATTTAGACAATCCAAAGGAAAACATACTTACTTATATACCAAAAGAAATGACTATATTACCGAATACTTCAGGAGCAACTAATGCAGAAGAGGCTGTGAGAATTGCTAGAATATCTAGAAAAATGGGATGTGGAGATTTTATAAAAATAGAAGTTATATCAGACACTAGATATCTACTACCAGACAACGAAGAAACAATAAAGGCTACAAGAATACTAGCAGATGAAGGATTCGTAGTACTTCCTTACATGACACCAGATTTATACGCAGGGAGAAAATTAATAGAAGCAGGAGCAGCTGCAGTTATGCCTTTAGGAGCACCAATCGGTTCAAATAGAGGATTAAAAATGAAGGAAATGATTCAAATAATGATAAATGAATTAGACACAAACATAATAGTAGATGCAGGAATTGGTAAACCATCTCAAGCTATGGAAGCAATGGAAATGGGAGCAGCAGCAGTATTAGTAAACTCAGCAATATCATCAGCAAGTGATCCAGTAAAAATGGCAAATGCATTTAGATTGGCAGTTGAAGGTGGTAGAGATGCTTTCTTAGGAAAAACAGGAGCAGTTAGCGAATTTGCAAATGCTTCATCTCCTTTAACAGGATTTTTAGGAAAATTTTAAGGAGGATATATGATGAGTTTTTATGAAGTTATAGAAAAATACAGAGATTTTGATTTTGACGGATATTTTGAAAGCGTGACAGATGCAGATGTACTTAGAAGCTTGTCTAAGGATAAATTAAACCATATGGATGTATTGAATTTATTATCACCAAAGGCTATGAAACATCTAGAAGCTATGGCACAAAAGGCACATAGATTGAGTCTTCAGCATCTAGGAAAAACCGTTACTTTATATACTCCAATGTATATAGCAAACTACTGCGTAAACCACTGTGTTTACTGTGGTTACAATTGCAAAAGTGGAATCAACAGAAGAAAATTAACTATGGAGCAAATTAAAGCAGAAGCAGATTGTATAGCAGATATGGGATTTAAACATATTCTAGTGTTGACAGGAGAAAGTGAACGCCACTCTCCAATTGAATATATAGGAGAAGCTGTTAAATTAATTTCTAATAGATTTGCATCTATAGGTATAGAGGTTTATCCAATGGAGGTTGAAGGATATAAACACCTAGTTGAAAATGGAGCAGATTCACTTACTGTTTATCAAGAAACTTACGACGAAGAAATCTACAAAAAAGTACATATAAAAGGACCAAAGGCAAACTTCAAATTCAGACTTGACGCACCAGAAAGAGGAGCAATTGCCGGAATGAGAAGTCTATCAATAGGAGCTCTTTTAGGTCTTGCGGATTATAGAAAGGACGCATTTTTCTCTATTTTACATGGAGAGTATTTAAAGACTAAATACCCTCATATAGAGCTTGCTTATTCAGCACCTAGAATGAAGCCTTTTAAGGGAAGCTTTGACGATATAAATCCAGTAGATGACCCTACAGAATTCCAAATAATGACTGTTATGAGATTATTCGACCCTCATGCAGCGCTAAATGTTTCTACTAGAGAGGATTTAGATTTTAGAAAGCATGTAATACCTCTAGGAGTTACTAAGCTGAGTGCAGAGGTTACTACTGAAGTAGGCGGACATACATTAGGAGAAGGTGGAACTAACCAGTTTGAAAACAACTCAGATGCAAGTTTAGAAGAAGTTGGAGAAATGTTAGGCTCTATCGGATATCAATACGTATTTAAGGATTGGGAAAGATTCTAGAGGTGAAGGATGTACTTAATTACTAATAGAAATCTATGCTCAAAGGAAAAATATTTAAATACTATAGTAGAGGCTGCTAAAAATAAAGTAGAGTATTTGATATTGAGAGAAAAGGATCTCGACTATCGAGATTCAGAAGCTTTATATTTAGAAATTTTACAGGAATTAGAGAAAAATTCTACAGATATAAAAATAATAGTAAATAGCTCTATAGAATTATATGAAAAATACCCAGTTTATGGAATACATCTTCCTTATCATAAGTTCAAAGGTATGGTAGAAGATAAATACAAATTCGATAAAGACAAGGCTATAGGTCTATCTCTACATACAGTAGAGGAAGTGGTTGAATTAGAGGATATCGTCGAGAAAAACGATATAAAAATAGAGTATATAACTTTATCGCATATATACGAAACTAAATGTAAAGAGGGGTTAAAGCCTAGAGGAATAGAACTTTTAAAAAAAGCGAGAGATATAACCGAAATAAAAATAGTAGCTTTAGGTGGAATTTTACCTCAAAACGTGGGAGAAGTTGTAAATTATTGTGACGATTTTGCCGTAATGAGTACACTTTTCAAAAGCGATGATGTAAAGAAAATTATCGAAGCTTACAATGAAAATATAAAATAAGTTGTATTAAAAAAGCCTTTTTGACACTGTATATTTTGTCAAAAAGGCTTTTGAGTTTATATATTATTTTGCATTATAGGCATTATTAAGTACGTTTAAGTAATCATCCTTAGTCATAGGTCTAGGATTACTTTCAGTAGATATATTTATAGATGATTTTTGGGCTAATATATCGAAATCCTCTAAATTAACATCTAAATCAGAAAATAGTGGAAGCTTAACATCTAAAGCAAGCTTTTGAACAGCCTTAACTGCTATATCAGCACCTTCAGTATCATTTTTAAATTCAAATCCCATAGCCTTTGCAACTCTAGCGTATTTTGCTATACAATAGTCCTTGTTGTACTCCATAACATGAGGAAGTAAAACTGCATTACAAACTCCATGAGGTAGGTCGTACATTCCACCTAGTGCCTCAGCTATACAGTGAACACTTGCGACATCAGAATGGCTAAATCCAATTCCTGCAAGCATACTTCCCATAAGCATAGCACTTCTAGCTTCTAAATTATCTCCTTCAAATACTGCAGTTATTAAATTATTGTATATAAGCTCAATTGCATATAGAGAAACGGCATCACTTATAGGCTCTGAGCAAGTTGCAGTATACGCTTCGATTGCATGAGTTAACGCGTCCATACCAGTTGCTGCAGTTACAGCAGGAGGAACTGATAGAGTTAGAACTGGATCGCAAATTGCTACCTTTGCAGCTGTGTATTTACTCTTTACAGTCATTTTGTATTTATTTTTTGTATCAGTTATAACTGAAGAGAATGTTATTTCACTTCCTGTACCTGATGTTGTAGGTATAGTTATAAGTAGAGGTAGAGGCTTTGTAGCGGCAGTTTTACCTTCGTATTTTTTGATTTCTGTTGCATCGTGGGCAAGTAAAACTCCTACAGATTTTGCACAGTCTATAGGACTTCCTCCTCCAACTGCTATTATTGAATCACAAGCGTTTTCTCTAGCGATTTTTGCGCCTTCTTCTACATTTACGTCTTTAGGGTTTGCTTCAACGCCGTCGTATACCACATAAGGGATGCTGTCCTTGTCTAGTAAATCAGTTATTTTTTTAAGTATACCGGCTTTTAAAACTCCTTTGTCAGTGATTATTATTGGTTTTTCTCCTTTATTGTCTTTTAATTCACTACATAAATTATCTAAACAGTTTGCACCGTATATTATTTTTGTAGGTAGTTCAAATGAAAAGAATTTTGTTAAATTATCCATATAGTTTCCTCCTTTATAAAAATTACAATTTTTACTATTTAATTAAATTGTAGGGAAAAACGATTAAATTATCAATTCCTATATGTCGATTATTGTAAATTTTTTTAATAATAAGTGAGTTCGATAAAATTAAACACAAGAGAGTTTTTTATAAATAAATTATTAAAAAATAACAAATACTAAAGATAAAAATTTAACTTAGGAGGAAGCTCTATGTTTGAACACAAGAAAAATTTATTACGTGAAGTAAAGGTAGAAAGACCTAATCCACAATACGCTATTTTGATGCAGGAGCAATTAGGGGGTGGAAATGGAGAGTTAAAGGCTGCAATGTAGTATATATCTCAAAGCTTTAGAATAAAGGATAAAGCGATTAAGGATCTATTTATGGATATAGCGGCAGAGGAGCTTAGCCATATGGAGATGGTAGCTCAGACTATAAATTTACTAAATGGACACGACTTAGATTACGAAGCTGTAAAAGGTGGAGAGATAGAGACACATGTGCTTGCAGGATTATCCCCTGTGCTTATGAATTCATCTGGAGAATCGTGGGATGCAAAATACGTTACAGTTACTGGTGATTTAGTCGCTGATTTACTATCTAATATAGCATCAGAGCAGCGTGCAAAGGTCGTGTACGAGTATTTGTATAGACAGATTAATGATAAATACGTTAGAGAGACTATAGATTTTTTACTAAATAGAGAAGAGGCGCATAACGCACTTTTCAGAGAGGCGCTTAATAAGGTCAAGGATACTGGTTCTAATAGAGATTTTGGAGTTACAGAAGATTCTAAGCTTTACTTTGACTTATCTACACCGGGACCTTCACATAATGATTTTAATCCTACACCACCTTCTTTTGAGAATCCTACAAAATAACAAAAGATAATAACAGAGCAGTCGATTTATTTGAATTGATTGCTTTTTGTATGTAGTGCGATAAATATGTTTTTATGGTAAAAAATGTAAGATAGTAGTATAATAATGAATAGCAAAGTAGATAATAAATATCAAATTAAATTAAATTTTAAAAATAATTAATGAAATTAAAAATTTCTTAAAAGTAAGAATTTATTATTACAAGGAGGAGTAATTGTGAGAGTAGAGGATCATCCTATTTTAGGAAAAATAGAAGATAGAAAAGAAGTCACTATTTTCTATAATGGACAACCAATAAAGGCTTATGAAGGAGAGCCTATTGCTTCAGCGCTTATGGCTGCAGGAATAAAGTCTTTTAGAACTACGGCTAAAAGACATGAACCTAGGGGGATTTTCTGTGCTATAGGCCGTTGTACAGACTGTATGATGGTAGTAGATGGAATTCCAAATACTAGAACTTGTGTCACTATGGTAAAAGATGGAATGAAAGTTGAGACACAAAAAGGGCTAGCTCGTATAAGTAGAAAAAAAGACTAATTAAAAAAACAGAATAAAAATCTATAGCAAATTGAAAATTATTATTTAAATTAAATACATCGAAAGGAGTTTGCAAATGAAGGAAATAGTAACAGAGATAGCTATAATCGGTGCAGGATCTGCAGGACTAAGTGCTGCATACCAGGCTGCAACTGCAGGAGCAGATGTATTAGTTATTGATGAAAATAAATTGCCAGGAGGACAATTATTTAAGCAAATCCATAAATTCTTCGGCTCAAAGGAGCATAAGGCTGGGACTAGAGGATATATAATTGGTCAGGAGTTATTGAAAAAGGTTCAAGACAGTGGAGCAAAGGTTTTATTAGATAGCTTAGTTTACGGATTACTTCCAGACAATAGTATGGGAGTTATAAGTGATGGAGTAAATTATTCTGTAAAAGCTAAGAAAATAATTGTAGCAACTGGGGCAAAGGAAAATTATATGGCGTTTCCAGGAAGTACTTTACCGGGAGTAATGGGAGCTGGAGCTGCTCAAACTATGGCAAATGTAAACAGAGTTTTACCTGGTAAAAAAATACTTATGTTGGGTTCTGGTAATGTTGGACTTATAGTATCTTACCAATTAATGCAAGCAGGTGCTGAGGTAGTTGCTATAGTAGAAGGTGGACCGAAAATAGGTGGATATGGAGTTCACGCAGGTAAGGTCCGTAGAGCAGGTGTTCCTATATATACAGGACACACAATAAAAAGAGTCTACGGTGAAGGAAAAGTAGAGGGCGTAGAAATAGCTGCAGTAGATGAAAAATGGAATATAATAGAAGGCAGTGAAAAAACATTTGATGTAGATACTGTCTGTCTAGCTGTAGGTTTAAATCCTATGACAGAGCTTTTATGGATGACAGACTGTGAATTTGACTTTATACCTGCATTTGGTGGACATGTGCCACTTCACGATGAAAATATGGAAACTTCTAAAGAAGGTATCTACGTAGCAGGAGATGTTACAGGAGTAGAAGAAGCATCTTCTGCGATGGAGGAAGGAAATTTAGCAGGTGTATGTGCAGCATATTCTTTAGGATATTTAACTGATGATGAAAAGGATAAATTAGTAGCAGAAATAAACGATAGATTAAATACTCTTCGTTCTGGATATTTTGGAGAGAGAAGAAGAGCTTCAAAACAAAAACAATTAGAAGATATGAAGCTATATAAAGAATCTCTTGTTAAATAATAAATAGAGTGAAAATTTCTTTGAAGGGAGAATAGTTGTGAATAGAGGTATAGTATATGACGGTGTTCCATCAGAAGAAGAATTAGCTTCTTGTCCTGGAGTGCCAAGCGAAAGTAGAATGAGACAAGGTAGAGTTGCAGTTATCGAATGTGTACAAGAAATACCATGTAATCCATGTTCATTTTCATGTAAACAAGGTGCGATAACTATAGGAGAAGAAATAACAAATCTACCTCATTTAGATGAAGATAAATGTACAGGTTGCGGACAATGTGTGGCAAATTGCCCAGGTCTTGCGATAACTATAATGGATAAATCATTTAGCAACGAAGAAGCGGTGATAGATTTTCCTTTTGAATATCTTCCACTGCCTGAAGAAAATCAAGTAGTAGATGCTGTAAATCGCTACGGTGAAGTAGTATGCAAGGGTATAGTTAAAAAAGTAAAACAATTAAAAGCATATGCTGGAACTACTATTGTAAGTATGATGATTCCAATGGAATTTGCAAATGAAGTTAGAAGTATGAAGCGTTTAGAAAAGTAGTTTAGAAAGGGAGATTATTTATGGGTGAAGATATATTAATCTGCAGATGTAAAGAAGTTACAAAAGCAGAAATAATTGAAGCTATAAGAGATGGTGCAACTACAATAGACGGTGTAAAAAGAAGAACAAAGGCAGGTATGGGACTTTGCCAAGGCAAAACTTGCGAGAGATTAGTTGCAAAAATTATAAGTGAAGAAACAGGTATAAGCATGGATAAATTACTTCCAGCTACTAAGAGAATCCCTGTTAGACCGGTAAAAATTGGTGTAATAGGAGGAAATGGTGATGAGTAAGTATGATGTTATAGTAATAGGTGGAGGAATTATAGGATCATCTGTAACTTATTACTTGACTAAATTGGGAAACAAGGTTTTACAAATAGAAAAAGAAGATATAACTAGAGGTTCTGCTGGTGCTACAGATGGTGTTGTAGGATACCATACTAAAAAACCAGGAGCTCAAATGGACTTAGCAGTTCAAAGTATAAAATTATTCGATACACTTAGTGAAGAGCTAGGTGAAGACATAGAATACTATAGACATTGTGGTGGTATGCAACCAGTTGAAGATAAAGAACAGTGGGATATACTATCAAAAATAGTAGAAGAGCAAAGAAAAAGCGACGTTGACATAGAGATGATATCTATAGAAAAGGCTCTAGAAATAGAACCTGAATTAAATCCAAATTTATACGGAGCACTTTACTCAAAAACTGGTGGTAAAGTAAACCCTATAAAGCTTACTTATTCATTTAACCACGCTGCAAAAAGACTTGGAGCCGAGGTTTTACTTCATACAGAAGTAAAAGATGTAATAGTTGAAGGCGGTCAAATAAAAGGTGTAAAAACTGAAAATGAAGAATTTTATGCAGATAAAGTAGTAAATGCATGTGGAGCTTATTCAGCGAAAATAGGAGAAATGGTCGGACTTAATATACCTATAAAGCCTAGAAGAGGTCAACTAATAATATCAGAGCCAATAGGTGAATTTATGACTGCGACTTTACAATGTGCTAGATACAACATAATCAAATTCAATCCAGATTCAATAAAAGACAAAAATGTGTTAAAGCTTGGATCCAGCTTGAGTATAGAACAGACAGAAGAGGGAACTCTAGTTATAGGAGGAACTCGTGAATTTGTAGGATTTGATAAAGAAAATACACTAGAAGCAATCGAAGTAATGCTTAAAAGAGCTATAGAATTTTTCCCAGCTATAAAAGATTTAAATTTCATAAGAGCTTTTGCTGGACTTAGACCTTATACACCAGATGGTCTTCCACTTTTAGGTGAAATAGATAAGGTAAAGGGATTTTATATGGCAGCAGGTCATGAAGGCGACGGTATAGCATTAGCGCCAATTACTGGTAAATTAATAGCTGAATTGATTACATACGGCAAACCATCTTACAATATAGATGATTTCAACCCTAATAGATTTGAACTTTAAAATAGGGATAAATATTTTAGAAATGGAAAAACTTTGAAATGAAACGACAATTTCTTTCAAGGTTTTTCTACATAATAAAATTTTAAATTTGCACGAGGAGGACATATGTTTACTAAGTACAAAGGAGAGCTTGGATTGGCTCTGACAGCATTTATATGGGGGAGTGGATTTATAGGAGTGTCAATATCTCTAAGTGGGGGACTTACACCACTTCAAATTTTGACGATTAGATTTTTTATAGGAGCTATTTTATTGGGAGTTATATTTTTTAAGGAAATTAAAAATAATATAACTAAGGAGGCTGTAAAGGCTGGCTGTATTATAGGAGTTTTTTTATTTGTGGCATTTGCATTTCAGACAGTAGGTATGGCTTATACTACAGCATCTAAAAATGCATTTTTAACCGCTGTAAATGTCGTTATAGTGCCATTTATAGGATTTATACTTTATAAAAGACCGCTAGATAAATACGGAATAGTAAGCAGTATTATAGCGATATTGGGAATAGGAATTTTATCTTTAGAAGCAGATTTTAGCATAAACTTTGGAGATTTCTTGACTATAATCTGTGCTGTTGGATTTGCATTTCATATATTTTTTACTGGAGAATTTGTTAAAAAGCACAATGGTATAGTTCTTACAGTAGTGCAATTCTCAGTGGCAGCTGTGTTGTCTTTAATTCTTCAAGTATTATTTAAAGAAACACATATAAATGCAGAGATGTCGTCTATCGTAGGTGTGCTTTATTTAGGAGTATTTTCTACTACAGTTGCATTTTTACTTCAAACACTTTGCCAAAAGGAAGTCAGCGAGACTAAGGCAGCTATTATATTGGCATTGGAATCAGTATTTGGAAGTATTTTATCGGTTATAATTTTACATGAAGTTTTAACAGCTAGAATGGTTGTAGGATGTCTAGTTATATTTATGGCTATTATAATTTCTGAGACGAAGTTGTCTTTCTTGAGAGCTAAAAAAATCTCAGAATAATATAAAATAATAAAGATTTAAAATCGATATGAAAGGAGTATTTATGGAAAATTACATGACAGAAGGTAATGCGACAAAGGCAATTATTTATTTTTCTATACCGTTAGTTTTAAGCAGTGTATTTCAACAGCTTTATAATTTAGTCGATTCGATAATCGTGGGTAATTACATCGGGGAAAATGCATTAGCAGCAGTCGGTGCTTCTTACTCTATAACTATGGTGTTTATGTCTATTGCAATCGGTAGTGGAGTAGGCTGTGCAGTTGTTATATCGCAGTACTACGGTGCAAGGTTTATCAAAAAAATGAAAATTTCCATATATACTTCGATAATAGCGATATTTATTTTAAGTGTTTTTTTAGCCTTTATAGGTGTATTTGCATCTGATTTTTTATTAGAAATAATGAAGACGCCATCTAATATATTTAAAGATGCATCTAATTATTTGAAAATATATTTTTTAGGTCTCAGCTTTATGTTTTTATACAACATAATTACTTCGATTTTTAATGCACTCGGTGAATCTAAGATACCTATGTATTTTTTAATATTTTCGAGCTTTTTAAATATCTTACTAGATTTGATTTTCGTAGTTAGATTAAATCAAGGAGTTGTAGGTGTTGCAATTGCCACACTTATTGCCCAGGCTATATCGGCGCTTTTATCTATAGCATATTTATTTTATAATTTAAAAAATTTCAAAGAGGATTATTTGAAAGAAACAGATGAGATAAATCGAAAATTAGAGGTGTTTGATTTCGATATATTAAAAAATATGAGTAAAATAGCACTTCCATCTATATTTCAACAGTCATTTGTCTATGTTAGTATATTTTTAGTGCAGATAATAGTAAATACGTTTGGAGCTCCTGTAATCGCAGGATATACTATTGCTTCTAAAATAGATTCAATAACTATGATCCCGTTAGCTTCTTTTGGAAATGCTGTCGGAACATTTACAGCGCAAAATATAGGTGCAAATAAAGTCGATAGAGTAAAAGAAGGGCTAA
>NZ_JAXEWM010000053.1:0-20271 GCF_034113885.1 Intestinibacter sp. | reverse complement strand
AACGCATAATCTCCTATACTAGTTACACTTTGTGGTATACTTGTATTCACTAAATCAATACATTCATTAAACGCATAATTTCCTATGTTCACCAAGCTATTTGACATTGTAACATTCTCTAAGGCTTCACTTGCTGAAAATGCATACGGTCCTATTTCTGTGACTCCATCTGGTATCACAACAGTAACTAATGTACTAGATCCTGCAAATGCAGCTTCCCCTATTATTTTTACATCCTTTCCATCGATAGTAGAAGGAATAATTACTTCATCAGCACTTCCTGTATACTTAGTTATCGATACACCACCATCTACATCAGTATATTCAAAATCTCCAGAAGTCGTACTCTCCGCCACAGTACTGACCTCTCCTTCTGCTGAAGCTAAATTGAAACTACTTACGACCGATTGATAAATCCCATCCATATCCACAGTCTGAGCATAAGATATAATCTCGCCTAGACCGGAGTTAAATACAAATGAAATTGTAATTACAAAAATTATTGCCTTTTTAAACAACCTTCTCATTTAAATCCTTCCCCCTTTTTTAAAAAATTATACCTATATTGTAAAAAAATCTACATTATAGATCTTTAGGATAGAGATTTTTTTACAATTTTATGTTATAAGTATAATTTAATTTTGTGGTTAAAACAATATTTTCCAAATTTAATTTTTACAAAAAATGCCTTTTAAAATTTTTTATTGCAATTTAGTATTATTTGTATTACTATATATAATACAAAGTTAAATATTTACAAAAAAGGAGGGTTTTATATGATTTTAAAATTAAATTTCGAAAGCGAAATCCCAATTTACATACAGCTTAGAAACCAAATCGTAATGGCAATCGCGCACGGTGACTTAGCTCAAGGCGAAAAACTCCCTACAATAAGACAGCTAGCAGAGGATCTCGGCATAAACAACATGACTGTAAACAAATCATACGCAATGCTGAAGCAAGAGGGCTTTATATCAATCGACAGAAGACATGGAGCCAAAGTAAATCCCATCCTAACTCCCAACTTCGAATTCAAGGAAAAGCTAGAAGACGACTTATCTCTAGTCATTTCTGAGGCTGAAATAAGGGGCATAAAAAAGGATGAATTTATGAAGATATGCGAGAATATTTTCGACTCTATGAAGGGCTTGAAAGCAGAAAAAGAATAAATTAATGAAAAAATTTCTAATATCATGTTTAAAAAAACGAAAATAGTAAATACTTAAGGAAAGGTGGTTTTTCTCATGTTGTTATTCAGAATCATTATGGTTTTATGTGTTTTTACCATATTTATAACTATATACGCGACACTGCACTCTGCATCTAAACCTAAAAAAAATATGTTTATGGCCGTAACCTTGCCCTCAGAAGTACTTGAAGGCGAATTTGTAAAAAACATCCAAAAGGAATTTAAATCCCTTTGCAATAAAATCTACCTAATCATGATTTTAACTGCAATCCCAGTTATTTTTCCATTTTGGATTTTTGAAAATACTACTGTTTATATACTTTATCTAGTGGTTTGGAGTTTATTTTTCTCATACTACGGTTCTACCGTGCCATTTAAGAAGATGAACCGCAAAGTCAAGGCTGAGAAAAATAAAAATCAATGGTTTGTCGGCGAGAAAAAGGTCGTATATTGCGATACTAAGACGACTTTACTTAAAAGCTCTATGCCTATTAGCGATAAATATTATTTAATTCCTTTATTGATAAATATCTTGGTGTTAGTTATATGCTTTAAGAATTTTTCAAGTGAAAATATTGCCTTTTTAATAATTGCAGTTTTAAACTTTGCCTTTACTACGTTCTTATTTTACACAGCAAAGGGTTCAAACAAAAGCAAGCTTAAAACCTACAGCACAGATTCTGAAGTCAACTTAATACTAAATAAATCAGAAAAAAGAATGTTTTCAATCTATTTTTTAGTCAATGCTATTTTTGAATCAGTTACACTTTTGGTTATATACCTTGTGCTATTAGACTACATAGATATCAAATTCTTCGATGTAATAATGATATCTGTAGTTATATTATCATTTACAATAGCTATGGGATTTGTATATATCAAAAGAAAAATGTCTAGCTTAGAAGAAGAATTAATGGAGAAAAAAAATTATGAAGAAATTATTGTAGACGATGACGACTATTGGATCGATGGTATATATTACTACAATCCTAACGATACTAGCACAACTGTGTCTAGTCGTTTCGGATATGGCATGACATACAACCTAGCTACAAAGCATGGTAATTTCATGGGTAAAAAACTAGATAAAATCATATTAGTTGCTACATTTATACTTATAGTAGTTTTAATGGTTCCTAGCGAATTTGTAAGCAGCAAAATTACACTTAGCTCAACTGAGCCTAACATTAGTATCTCCGCTTTTCCTTATTCTTATGAATTAAATTACGAAGATATCGAAAGCATTACTATAACTGACGAACCTATTTCCTTTAGACTTAGAACTAACGGCATCGGCACAGATGAAAAGCTAATCGGAAACTTCAAAAGCGACAAATACGGCAAATGCAGAGTCTACCTTTACCCAAAGGATAACTCTGAATACATAGTCGCCAAACTAAAAAACAGCAAATTTGACTACTTAATATACAATACAAAGGACAAAGCGTACACACAAAAAGCTTACACAAAAATATTAAACAGCATAAAATAAAAATATCGAGGGGCATCGTACAGCCGCCCCTCGATATCCAACAAATTAAATATCGTTACTATTTATAAATTTTTCAAATAAACTCTTACATTTATCGATAAGAGCTGCACATTCTTCGTCCTTCAAATGAACTAAAAGCTCCCCATGATCACTGTCCTTTATCTTAAACACTAAAATTTCTTCCTCATCCTCTTCCTCACTGTAAATTTTTTTCTGAACAGGTGATAGCATAATGTAGTTTTCTCCCTCAATTTCTATTGAAAATATTTTTTCGAAAGTAGTCTCAACACCGTCTTGATCCCATAAAACAATTGTATTTTCATCCATAAATAATCTCCTCAAATCTATCATATATTAATAAACCAACATTGTACCCTTTATAAATTTTATGTTTTTATGGCTAAAAATATGTTTTACTCAACCAAAAAAACTGCTACACAAACTAAATAAGTTCATGTAACAGTTTTTACTTTCAATTATCGAATTTTACTATATTCTAGCAACACCAGTATCTCTAGCTGCTTTAGCAACTGCAGCAGATACTTCTTTACCAACACGTGGATCAAATGCATCTGGTAATACGAATTCTGTAGTTAATTCTTCGTCTTTGATTATTCCAGCTATTGCATAAGCTGCTGCAACCTTCATAGCTTCGTTAATTTCGCTAGCTCTAACATCTAAAGCTCCTCTGAATATTCCAGGGAAAGCAAGAACGTTGTTTACTTGGTTAGGGAAATCTGAACGTCCAGTACCAACTATAAATGCTCCACCTTCTTTAGCTTCGTCAGGGAATATTTCTGGAGTTGGGTTAGCCATAGCAAATACAATTGATTTTTCTGCCATAGTAGCTACCATTTCTTTTGTAACCATGTTAGGTCCAGAAACACCTATAAATACGTCTTTCCCTTTTAATACATCAGCTAATGAACCTGATTGGTCATTTTTATTAGTTACCTTTAGCATTTCTTCTTGAGCCCAGTTTAAACCTTCTGATTTAGAACATATTGCTCCTTTTCTATTACATAAAACTATGTCTTTTACATTTAAGTTAAGTAGCATTTTTGCTATTGCCATACCTGCAGAACCAGCACCGTTGATTACGATTTCTAGGTCTTCTAATTTTTTACCAGCAAGCTTTGCAGCATTTATTATACCAGCTGAAACTATTATTGCAGTACCATGTTGGTCATCGTGGAAAACTGGTATGTCTAATTCTTCTTTTAATCTATTTTCTATTTCTATACATCTTGGAGAGTTTATATCTTCTAGGTTGATTCCACCAAATACTGGTGCTATTAATTTTACTGTTCTTACTATTTCATCTATATCCATAGTGTCTACACATATTGGGAATGCATCAACACCTGCGAATTCCTTAAATAATATTGATTTACCTTCCATAACTGGTATAGCAGCAGATGCTCCTATATTTCCAAGTCCAAGAACTGCTGTACCATCACTTACTACTGCAACCATGTTTGATTTGCAAGTGTATTTGTAAACATCGTCTTTGTTTTCTTTTATTTTTAAGCATGGAGCAGCTACCCCTGGAGTATAAGCTGTAGATAAATCATCCTTAGTTGAAACTCCTACTTTACTTTTTATACTTACTTTTCCTACATTTTCCTCATGCATTTTTAATGCTAATTCATTAAAGTCTTTCTTTGCCATGTTTTTCCTCCAAATTTCATCTCAAATATATTTTTTATAAGAAAATCTTTATCCTAAAGATCCATAATGTTGATTTTCTTGAAATGCATGACGGAAATTATATTTATCCAAAATTTCAAAGGAATATAATTTCCTATGCATTATAAATTTATTTCTCTTTCGTATTCTTTTCTCTTGTTGTAGATATTATTGCCTTGACAATCTATAGCTACTATTAATTGTAAATCCTCTACTTCAAGTCTTCTAACAGCTTCTGCTCCTAAATCGTCATAAGCTATTACTTCACATTTTTTGATTGAGTTAGATATGTAAGCTCCTGCACCGCCGATAGCAGCTAGGTAAACAGCCTTGTATTTTTTCATGCCTTCTACTACGACGTCGTTTCTCTTTCCTTTTCCTATCATTATTTTTAGCCCTTTTTCTAAAAGAGGAACTGTCAAATCGTCCATACGATAGCTTGTTGTAGGTCCTGCTGATCCAATTATTTCGCCTGGTTTATTTGGAGCTGGTCCAACATAGTAAATAGCTTGACCATTCACATCAAAAGGAAGCTCTTTTCCTTCATTTAACGCAGCTACCATTCTCTTATGAGCTTGATCTCTTCCTGTATATAAAATGCCGCTTATTTTAACGACATCACCACATTTTAACTTTTCAATATCTTCATTTGTACATGGAGTTTTTAATTCTATCATAATTTGCCCCCTTATAAAAGCATTCTTCGTATCTTTTTATTTTACTTTATATAAATTCCTATAAAGTCACACTCTTATGTCTTGATGCATGACAATTTATATTAACAACAACTGGAAGTCCTGCTATATGAGTTGGGAAAGTTTCTATATTTACAGCAAGAGCAGTAGTTCTTCCACCTAATCCTTGAGGTCCTATTCCTAAATTATTCACAGCCTCCAACATTTCCTTTTCTAAATCTGCTATAAATGGATCTTCGTTGTGTTCTCCAATTTCTCTAGTTAGAGCTTTTTTAGCAATTTGAGCGCACTTATCTACTGTTCCACCTATTCCAACACCTACAACTATTGGTGGACATGGGTTTGGACCAGCTTCAGATACAACATCCACTATAAATCTCTTAATTCCATCTAATCCATCAGATGGCTTTAACATCTTCAATTGACTCATATTTTCACTACCAAATCCCTTTGGTGCGTATACTATTTCAAGCTTATCTCCCTTGACCATGTCGTAGTGAATTACGGCTGGAGTGTTGTCTTGAGTATTTTTTCTAGTAATTGGGCTTACTACAGATTTTCTAAGGTATCCTTCTGTATATCCAAGGCTTACACCTTTATTTATAGCTTCTGTCAAAGTATCCCCCTCTATTCTAACATCTTGACCTACTTTTACAAAAAATACAGCCATTCCTGTATCTTGACATATTGGAACTTCTTTTTCAGATGCAATTTTTGCATTTTCTATTAAAATATTTAAAACATCTTTTCCTAGATCACTTTCTTCTTTTTCAAGATTTTTCTTAAAACAATCTACAACATCTTGACCTAAGAAAATATTTCCTTCTATACATAAACGTTTCACTTCTTCGGTAATTTGAGCAGAATTAATAACCTTCAAACGAACATACCTCCCCATTATTTTATAATTATTCGTCTTTCTATCTTAACATTATTTAGTCTAGAAAACAAGTTTTTTGAAAATTTATATCTGACGCCTACACAATCATTATACCTATATTATTTCTAATTTTTAAATTATTATACATATATGTAAAAATTTATTTAATATGCCAAGTTTCATGTGCTCAGAAACTATTTCACAGCAAATAAAAATAGACCCTGTTCATCGAGTCTATTTAACAGTATTATTTACCTATATAAGCCACTCCAAACGCTCCTGGTCCTATATGCGTACCTATTATAGCACCAATTTCTCTAGTAGCTTCCTCACCTAATTCAAACTTAGGAGTACAGCTAGCCTTAAAATCATCTAAATTTTTGATTATTCTACAATATCCAAAGTCAACACAGTGATTTTGATCAGGCATATTCTCTTGCATATAATCTACCATAAATTTTATAGATTTCTTGTGTCCTCTAGTCTTTGCAATCACTTCAACACCACCATCTACAACTGATATTACAGGAGTTATTCCAAGCACTCCACCTATTAAAGCAGATGCAGCAGATAGTCTACCTCCCATTTTTAAATATTTAAGAGTATCCATTACAGCTACTAATTTCACCTTTCCTACAAGCTCTTCTATCCCTGATGTTATTTCCTCTGCAGTCTTACCTGCATCTCTCAACTTAACAGCCTCTCTGACAAGTACTGCCAATCCAAGGCTTGCATTTTTTGAATCTACAACATGTACTTTATCAGTTTCAATCATTTGAGACGCTATCACAGCAGATTGATATGTACCGCTTAATTTTGATGATAAAAATATACCTACAATCTCGTCTCCATTATCTATAAATTTTTCAAAAATCTCTACAAATCCAGCTGGATTCATTTGTGAAGTCTTAGGTAATTCTTCAGCCTCTTCAAGTCTTTTATAAAATTCATCATGGGTTATATTAACACCATCTAAAAAGCTCTCTTCCCCAAATGAAACGTGTAAAGCTACTAACTCTACCCCTAGTCTCTCAGCTTCTTCTCTAGTTATATCACTTGAACTATCTGTTATTATTCTTATCATAAAAGTAATTCCTCCCACCACTATATCTAATTATTACATATATCTCTATACTACTTTTTGATTAACTCTATATGTATATCATCCCATTTTTATTATATTTATTTTAAAATTCCATTAACAAGTATACCCACTTTTTAATCATCATATACATCTCGAAAAGTAATTTTATAACAATTTCTATTTATAAGTCAATAGTAATTTGAATATCAAAATATTTGTTTTTCAAACACAAAGGGATATTCAAAACTAGAAAAATCCATTTTAAATATCCCTTTTCAAAGTTTATATTAATGTATCACATCTGCGTATTTAAAATTAGTGACTTTTTGCAAATCCTCAGGCTTAAGCTCGATTTGATGTCCAATCTTGCCAGCGCTGACTATTATAGTGTCCAAATCCTTGGCCTTTTCATTTACAAATGTCCCATATAATTTTTTCATGCCTACAGGAGAGCAACCACCTCTTATATAGCCTGTTACCTTGTTTATATCCTTGACATGGATCATCTCGACGCTCTTTTCGCCAGCTGCCTTTGCAGCCTTTTTCAAGTCTAGATTTTGGTCGACTGCAATTACAAAAACATAGTATTCCTTGCTGTGACCTTGCACTACCAATGTCTTGTAGACCTGATCTACATCTCTACCTATAGCATTTGCAACGGTAATCCCGTCTACATGCTCGCCATCAGTTTTATATTCGTGTGTTTGGTAATTTATTTTATTAGAATCTAAGATTCTCATCGCATTCGTTTTTACTTTTTTTGCCATTTTCATTCACCTCTATTGTTTTACCTCATCTGTAGTCTTTCTAAAGCTCAATTTAAAATAAGCTATTGCTCCAACAACAAATGATAAAATTGTAATTATCGCATGGACTACATTTGTTCTAATTGAAACAAAATAAACAGCCACTGCGCAATAAATTATGCCCATAACTACATACACTATCGCATCCAATAAATTATTTGTCTTAACTTTAAACATATAAAGCACCTCCTAGCAATGTGCAATTCTATATTATAAATATTACAGTTTCATACTTTATGAAACTTAAATTAAATAGTTTTCACCCATTTCCTCGTCAAATCTTTTCTGTAAATTATACCCCTCTAGAAGCATAGACACAACCTTTTGTTTTACTTCTTCAGGTTCTAATATTGTAGCATAAATTCCAAGATTTAGTATTTTTTTTATTACATTTTCCTCGTCAAATTTATAGTACTTGACCTCTAAAATATAGTGATCATCCATCTTAAATGACTTTTTATCGTATGTAGAAAATAAAAAATGAGCTCTCTCTGCTGTATTATGATCAAACGCTGGAATAATTTGCATCTTCAAGGTAACCATCTGACTGCTTAATTCTCTCTTAAAAAATTCTCTCTTGCCAATTGAGTCTATTTCCTTTTGTAACAGTATCAAATCCTCATTTAAATCTTCAAAAAACTCAATATCCTCTATACTATCTAAATCAATATAAAAAAGCTCTCTCTTCTCTATGCAATAAACAGATAATTTGAACCTATTTTCCCTTACTAGGTAGCTTAGCTTAAACGGTATTCCTATATGCTCGTATTGCTCACCTTTGTAAGTAAATCTATATTTTATAAATTTATTATATCTAAAAGAGCATACTATAACCTTAATTAATTTCTGATTTATATCCTGAGCCTGTTTCAAATCCATTTTAAACAAAGGCTCTACATCTTTTAATTTATTTTCTAGCTTTAAAATTATATTCTCATCTAAAAATAATCTCGCCATTTCATCACTTATTATCGATTTTAGCCAACGCTTCTCCAAAATAGTCGGATTTATAGGAATTTTTTTATCTGTAAACATCGGCTTAAAGTCTGCACCCATTATCTTATAAGGATTTTCACTGTATCCAAGGACATTTTTTATAAAATCCTCATCTGCAATTTTTGTGTCCTTTAAAAGCTGTTCGACCTCTTCGTCTGTAAATTTTCTGCCGTCTACAGCCTGATTCATTATTCTAGTTAAAATTGTAAATAATTTATTTTTATATGTATTAAAATACTCCATTATTCAAATACCCCATATCTTCGTAATAACTTGTCTCTTTCCTCTTGAAACTGTTTATTCAAATTTTTATTTAAAATTACAACATGTCCCTCAAACGTTCTAAACCAAGGAACTAGTTCAGATGTTTCTATTACACTTATTGTAAACAAGTATTTTCCATCATCGATTTTCTCTAAAGTAGCCCATTTTTTCTCCCTCAAAAGCCTTTCATATAAATCTCTATCCTTTGTCTCGTCGATGTAGAAAATAGCCTGCACAGTTTCCTCCTCCAAGGTTCTAGTCTTTTGAGGTGAAATCGAACAGTTCCACATGTTTAATCTTTTATTTAAATCTATATCATCTAAATTTTTAGGCTTCTTCTTAAGCGCCCTTACTGATTTTAATTTGTCGACCCTAAAAATTATGTACTCGTCTGTAACTAGGTTATTTTCATCTATACCTCTAGTCATCACATATAATCTTCCATGTATTGGATCTATTATTTTATATAAATAACAAGCCTTTATCTTGTTTCCTTCATACTTTTCTATCTCAACAAATCTGTTTCTTTCTATATTAAACAAAACTATCTCATCTAAAATACTATGTAGTTGATTTCCTGAAAAATAATACCAATCCTTATAGACATCTTCATTATCGTAGTAATTTAAATTCATTATATCTGAATCGCTTTTCAAGGTTTCTTGTAAATAATATCCAGGAACTTTATAAGGCGCTATTTCAGAATAAAAAGTAGCTATATTCAGGATTGCCTCTTTCTGTCCTAAGGAAAAATCTTCAAAAAACTCCTGCTTTGATTTATATAGATATCTTTTACCATCTTTTACTCTTTCTATCAAGCCCTGTTTTAATAATTTTTTTAGGTGTCTTTCCATCGTAGTAGAGCTCACTATATCGTCATCTTTACTGCTCTTGCCCTTAATATAGCTTATTGTTGCATACTCATCTAAAATTTCATCCATACTCATAGGACCCTGATTTAAAATCTCTAAAATAAAAAAATACAGTATCAAATCGAAGTCATGAAAATTTTTTATAAAATAAGCCTGAGATAAAAAATTCTTTGAATAAATAACTGCATCGTAGCATAATCCGACATATTTTCTATTTTTCTCGTAATTATCCTTACAATTTTCTTCAAAGATATTCTTAATCCTATGTTTTTCAGATCTTAGCTTTCTCTCAGATACATTAAAAATTTCATTATTATTGTAAGAGCTGTAAATATATATAATTCTCACAATCTCTCTTATTTTATTAAAACTATCTATCAAGATACTATTTTTCTCGTTACATTGCTTTGTAACTTTATTCTTAGATTTTTTAGTAATCCTTCCTTTACTGTTCAACTTGCCTTCCAATTAATAAACCTTCCTTTAAACTGTACTTTTCTAAATATTATATCACTTAATTTATCAATTGTTTACACAAAAATGACCGTAAAGCGATTATTTAAACCGCCTCACAGCCTTTATATAAAGCCAGTAGCCCTCACTTCCACCAGCTCTATACCGTATTTACTTAAACCTATTATTAATTTATAATTCCCTCAGTTTAAATTATTAATTGGATTTCCCGTTAACTTATTCTCTGTCCCTCGTTAACTTCGTACTTTTATAGTATCCTATATCATAATTTTTATCTCCCCAAAAAACGTGCCGTTGTCGGAGCCATTTTCATTTGTATTGTATTTTTTATTTTTTATATACACTTTTAGATTTTAATATTTAAATTTTTATCGTTTTATTTTTATAAAATTTATAATTTTTTACATATTTTTCATCATTTTGGTGATAATACATATAAACAGCCACCTATTCACTCGCTATAAACTATTTTGAAAGGAGAAAATCATGGAATTTTTTAAAATAATATTACTTTCTATCGTACTATTTAACGCAATTATTCTGCCTAATAATTTGACATATGCCCAAGCTTCAGACGAGGTCCAAGCTGTAAATATCTTTTTTGACGACGACAAGGCCTCTTCTCTATCAGATGACTTTAAAAAAATCGACGGTAGATACTACTATTTCAAAGACTGCAGAGTCCAATACGGTATGTTCAATATAGATGGAAACACATATTACGCGCATCCTAAAAATGGCTATCTTTTGAGCAGTCTGCAATCTATCGACGATAAAATTTACTACTTCGATCAAAACACCTATAAAATGAAGAAAAACGACTCCGTTACAATTTCTAATTTATGCTTTAACTTCGACCAAAATGGGGTCTGTGCATCTATCAAAGCTACCTCCGATGATAAGAGGACAAAGCTATTAGAAGAAGCATTCAAAAAAATAGGTACTCCATATGGAACTAAAGACGGCGAGCTAAGATGCAATTCCTTCGCGAGCTATGTCTATTCCAAAGTCGGAATCGACTATCTCCAAAATAAAAGAAGCTACGAGCAGGCGAAAATCTGCCTAAATCTAGGCTGCAATATAGATCAAGACAAGCTTCAGCCTGGTGATTTAATATTTTTCAACAATTACAAATGCAAAAATGGAAAAAACTGCCCTAGGATAGATGGAATCTACCATATCCACCATGTAGCGATTTACGTAGCGCCAGGCATTTTAATAGAATCTACATCAACTGTAGCAAATGGTCATCCAGGTGTCAGAGTAACTACCTTTGAGCCCGACCGCCCTAGATTGAGCCGTTGTCCTATTTTATATGCAAACTTGATCGACGGAATATCAAAGGATAAATAAAGTTCAAAAAGTCCCTATAAAAATATAGGGGACCTTTTGCTTATTTTTATTTAAATTTAATTTGATGGTGTAACTGCATCTGATGCTGCCTTTAACTGTTCATACGCTGGATGTCCTTGCTTAACGTTCCATTCAGTTTCAAAAACACCGTATTTAGCCTGTACCATCTCTGCTGTTATTTTAGTGCTTATTTCCTTACCTTGATAGTCATTTACATCTTCGCCATTTTTAGCGTCAAACTTTATAGAGTCGGCAAATTGCACGATTACTGAATCTTGTGTAGTTTTGTTTACTGCCTTTGTATAGTAATAATATCCATCATCTCCTCCGTAAACCCAGTTATCTTTAAGACCTTCTATTACGCCGACATCTTTTAATCCATTATCACCACTACAAGAAGCTTCGACCTTCACCCTCAATAAACTAGGCGCTGTCGATTCGATATTAAATCCAATACTACCACAGATTTCATCTCTAGGAACTAATCCTTCATCAGTGGAAACTTCGGTAACAGCTATATCTCCTTTTACTGTAAGTGTCTGATGATTAGACAAAGGTTGCTCTTTACTCCATTTAAAATAATTAAAACCAAATCCTATAGCAGGAACCAATACGACAACTAATGCAATCGCCAACTTTTTACTCTTTTTCATTTAAGTCCTCCTCAACTAAATTTAATCTTTTCATTAATATTTAAATCACCATCTACTTTACACTTAATTTTTACCACAACCTCAAGTTATCACCATAAATTACTATAATCCTCGTGTTTACTCTGCTTGGACTCGACTCTGACAACAACTTGAAGCTGCTTATCCACAAGTTCTATCCTCTCCCTCTTAGTCAAATTTAATTTTATCCCCGAAATTAGCTTATTCTCTAAACTATCGCCTTCCTTCATAGATTTTTTATAATAATAATATCCATCACTCGATTTTTCCCAATAAGTCGAATTTAGGATATTACTGTCATCATTTAAATATTGAATTTCACAGGAGAAATTACTCAATTTATACGCGATATTTGGATTATTTTCGTCGACAACTATTGGAAGTACTGCAATTCTAAGGAAAATATCGCATTTACTGTTATTTGTAACATCGAAATCTACACCTACAAATGATTCCTGCTCTGAGAATAATTCATCGAATTTAATTTCTCGCTTTTGGACAGAATCACCGTCAATTGAAAAATCTATTTTACAAGTCTGAACCGTAGTATTCGCATTATTTAAAAATTTATTGAAAAACATCGCTTCTATATAGCTGTAATTAAAAACTAAAATCACAACCACCATAGCAAAAAAAGCCTTTTTCATTTTATCACCTTGGTTTCTTATCTTCGAGCTAATCAAAGCTCAAACTTACTGTTTCTTGATCATTTTTGTAAAAATAAGGATTGCTTTTCTTCTTGAGCTCGATCTGTACATTTTTTTCGTAATTGGTAGAGCTTAGACTAACTTTGTTTTGGATTGAGCTCGAATATGTATCTGTATCGACAACCTGATAATCCTGTGGCACTATTAAATTTATATCATACTGACTTAGACGCAAATCGTTTATTGTGTAGGTTTGTCCCGGTTTTATCAATAAATTCGCAAAATCCTCACTACCACTTATATTTACCATAAAGCTCATATCGTCTGGATTTTCGACTGAACAGGTTATATTAAGACAGCCAAATGCGTTGCTAACTGGAATTTTAATCCTATTTTCCTTTATAAGTCCTGAAATCTTTTCACACCTTCTGATTTGTATGTAAGTCAGATTATCTCTTATATAATTTAATTTCGCCACACTCTCTATGTAGACGTACTTGTCCTTGCAGTTTGCATGTGTAATCGTGTAATTTATATCTTCTGACATTATCGTGATTTTTTGCCCTGAAGCTATACTATTGAGTTCACTTAGCGTATATTGATTTGAAAAATCCTCATTTATATAGCACCTTGTCTTAGAGGTTATATCCTGATTATTGAAAAGCATATTATTTTCATTTATTTCAATCGGCAATTCTGAATTTATCTTCATCACTAAGTCTAAATTGTTCAAAGTTACATTTTCCGACTTATTTTCTACATCTATTCTCAAGTACACCTTTTGATCCTTTTTAGGAAGATAATTTTCATCAAAATAAACAATTTCTTCATTTTTATATGTATAAAATTGTGCACTTATATTTATTTTAGGACTCTCAATTATATAAACATTTAGCTTAGAAAATCCATACGAGCTATTCAACAGACTTTCACTTGTTATTAAATTTCCTATCAATATGTCTATTGTATTTTCACCTGCTATAAGATTGTTGGATATATTAGTGTCCAATAAATTATTTTGATCTAGCGTATTTGTGTCTACATGGTATCCATCTGTGTGATTTGAAAGCGCGCAATGGTATTCATTTTGTTGGCAGGTATCTAAATTCCTGTAATTAGCAAGCACACTATTTAAGTAATACTGTTTAAAGGTAGATCGACTCGTATAGTTTATAGATGTAGGATTTTTATTTAAAAATACACTAATAATATCGTTAAATGGTATTACAAGCTCAAATCCGTAATCGTTATCAGCGGGTATTCCCAACAATACTTCTGCCTCATTTGATTTTATCTTTTCCATCTGAGCCTCTGATATGTTGAATTTTCCACTGAGCATTCTCCACTCGACAGCCGACTTTGTGCTATCGACTTTTGTCCACAAATTCCAACTAACTGTACCATTTTCTGACCACTGTATAGGTTTGTCTGATTTTAAATACTCGTATAGTTGATCTATATGATACCCCAGTAAATCCGAAGTTTTCCCAGATTTTATAATAGTTCTCAAAACCTTGTTCCCATTTATACTAACGTCCCCAGGTATCAACGACATCGGCCTAAGCTTATATGTAGCATCGTACAGTCCATCTATAGCTTCTACATCATCATCAGAAATATTCTGATTTAGCCCGCTTAAATCAATATGTGAATTTAATTTTTTCTCGCCATCTCCAATTTCATTCGCCTCCCTAGTCTTTGTCCAATCGCTTATCTCAACCTCGGTGACTCCAGCAGGCAAATTTCGCTGTGCCTCTATTTTCTGCAAATTATCATAGGTGACAAACACTATTATCGTCACTACAAAAAGGATCAATGCAGATTTTATCCTAGATTTAATTTGAAACACCTCTTTTCTTTCGATTAATTTTGTGACAAGCTTAATTTATTCTATTCAAGAGATGCACTATTTATTCTATTTTTTTAAATAAAAAAAGCTAGATAAATCATATACATGAAATAATTTATCTAGCTTCACTTTCTATCTAGGTCTTTTCTTTGAACCCCTTGTATTTTTTAAATTTTTATTAGAAGAATATTTTTTCGGTCTCGAATTTCTTCCTTTAGAGCTTCTATTATCTCCTCTAGAAGACTTGTTCTTACTATCTCTACTGCCAGAAGACTTAAATTCACCTCTAGGCTTAATCAAGCATCTCGGACCAAATCCTATTAAATCCTCTCTACCAGCCTTGACTAAAGCCTCGTGAACTAAATCGTAATTTCGAGGTTGGCTAAATTGTAAAAGCGCTCTCTGCATAGCCTTCTCTTCTCTAGATTTAGGCACATAAACAGGCTTCATAGTTCTCGGATCTAGTCCTGTATAGAACATCGTAGTCGATAAAGTCCCCGGCGTTGGATAGAAATCCTGAACCTGCTCTGGTTGGTAATGTATATCTCTCAAATACTCAGCCAATTCTATCGCACTGTGTAGTGTTGAGCCTGGATGAGACGACATCAAATAAGGGATTAAATATTGATTCATCCCAAGCTGTCTATTTATATCAAAGAATTTTTGTCTAAATTTCTCATAAGTCTCTCCAGCAGGCTTTTGCATGTAGTAAAGAACCTCTTCAGCCACATGCTCTGGAGCTACCTTTAATTGCCCACTTATATGGTGTTTGATTAGCTCCCTTAAGAACTTGTTGTCCTTATCAGCCATCACATAGTCGTATCTTATACCTGAGCGCACGAATACCTTCTTGACTCCAGGAAGATTTCTGACCTTTCTAAGTAAATTTATATAATCTGTGTGGTCTACCTTTAAATTTTTACAAGGCGATGGATCCAAGCACTGTCTATTTTTACATGCGCCCTTTGTAATTTGCTTATTACAAGCAGGACCTCTAAAGTTAGCTGTAGGCCCACCTACATCGTGGATATACCCCTTAAAATCAGGCATCTGAGTTATCTCCCTTGCCTCCTCTAGAATAGACTCGTGGCTTCTACTTTGAACCGCTCTACCTTGGTGGAAGGTTATCGCACAGAAAGAGCACGCTCCAAAGCATCCTCTATTATTCACGATACTGAACTTAACCTCGTTGATTGCAGGTATTCCACCCATATCCTCGTAAATAGGATGGTATGTCTTAGTATATGGAAGTGCGTACACTTCGTCTAGCTCTTCTCTATTTAGAGGCTTTTCAGGTTTGTTTTGAACTAGGTACTTGACTCCATGCTGCTGAACGATTATCTTACCTCTAAATGGATCCTGTTCCTCAGATTGAATCTTGAAGGCTTCGGCGTATTTTCTCTTGTCAGTGCTTACCTCCTCCATAGAAGGCACGACTACATAATCTCCATAAATCTCATCTAAGCTATCTGCTAGGTAACAAGTCCCATCTATAAAGCTTATATACTTAGGGTCAAATCCGTTATTCAAAGCATCTGCAACGTTTACGATTTGCTTTTCTCCCATTCCAAAAATTAACAAATCCGCTCCAGAATCGATTAATATAGAATTTCTAACTCTATCGCTCCAATAATCGTAATGCGCAAATCTTCTAAGACTCGCTTCAATTCCTCCTATAACTATAGGAACATGCTTATAAGCCTCACGTATCTTATTACAGTACACAATCGTAGCCCTATCAGGTCTATATCCCATCTTGCCACCTGGCGAATAAAGATCCTTATCTCTCGCTCTCTTGCTCACAGAATAATGATTTACCATAGAATCCATATTCCCTGCATTCACCAAAAACCCAAGTCTAGGCTTGCCAAGTCTCATAAAATCATCTGTAGTCTTCCAGTTAGGCTGTGCTATTATCCCTACTTTATAACCAGCCTTCTCAAGCACTCTAGAAATTATCGCAGTCCCAAAGCTATGATGGTCCACATATGCATCAGCAGTCACTATCACAAAATCCAACTCATCCCATCCGCGTTCCTCCATGTCGGCCTTACTTATGGGTAAAAATTTATTATTCACTATCTCACCACTTTCTATACACAAAATAAATTATCTATTTTAAAATCAACTCGACTTAATTATTCACAAGCTAGAAAAGAATTTCCTATCCTAAAATTCTAAACAAGCTACTTTTCCACAAATTCTCTCCAAATTTGCCTTAACTGACTAATAATTATATCATTTCTACCTATTTTTATCCACAAATAATCCAACTCTTTTATAGTATTATTTTCACGAATATAAATTTTATTCACAATTTGACCATTTTCCAAAAATTCCCTACAATTAAATCAAATGAAAATATTAGAAAGAGGTAATACTATGAATGAAAGAAAACCAAGCTGTAGCGATTGCTCTACTCAAAATTGCTCAAAAAGAGACAGCTTATACCCAAAATTCTGCATAACACCAGACTTAACAGACTCACAAATAGAACAAATCAAAAAATTATACACAGAAGACGAACAAAACCACAAGCTAGCAGTAAACTCAGCAGAAATAGAAGGCGATTTCTACGGCAAGCTAACTCGTGTAGAAGAAACAGTAGAATTTATAAAAAGAATAGGCGCCAAAAAAGTAGGAATCGCAACATGTGTAGGCCTTATAAAGGAAGCAAAGGTATTCGCAAAAATCCTACAACACAACAACATCGATTACTACACAGTGGCATGTAAGGTAGGATCTATCAAAAAAGAAGAAATCGGCATCGCAAAGGAACACCACGTAAGACCAAACGCCGACCACGAATCAATGTGCAACCCTATCCTACAAGCCAAAATTTTAAACGAAGAAAAAACCGACTTAAACGTAGCAATAGGACTTTGCGTAGGCCACGACTCTCTATTTATCAAATACTCAGATGCCCCTGTAACAGTATTAGTTGCAAAGGACAGAGTAACTTGCCACAACCCAGTCGGACCGCTTCTTATGAGCGAATCTTACTACAAGAGCAAGCTATTTGGAAAAAAATAAAAATCAAAAAGGCTGCTACACGAACAACTAAAATCGCGTAACAGCCTTCAAACGAGCTCACTCCTATAAATCTTTTACAACCTTATTATATAAATATTTCAAGAAAATAATACTAACCACAACTGACATTATCTCAGCAATCGGGAATGACCACCAAACTAAATTTACATTTCCCAATTTTGACAAGAAATAAGCAGCTGGCAATAAAACTAGCAACTGTCTAGCAAAAGAAAGCAGCATACTCAATACGCCGTTTCCTAAAGCCTGGAACGTAGAAGACGCGATTACACAGAATCCAGCGAACACGAAGCTCAAGCTTATTGTTCTAAGCGCTGGTATACCTATTGCTAGCATTTGTTCAGACGCATTGAAGAATCCAAGCAAAGTGCCAGGCATAGTTTGAAGTATTACAAGCCCTACAAACATTATTCCGACAGCATAGCATACACTTAATTTTACAGTTTTTACAAGTCTTTCCTTATTTCTAGCACCTAAGTTGAACGCAACTATAGGAACCATACCGTTATTTAATCCAAATATTGGCATGAACACGAAGCTTTGTAGCTTGAAGTAAGCCCCGAATACTGCAACAGCTGTTGATGAGAATGTCATAAGGATTATATTCATTCCGTAAGTCATAACAGATCCTATAGCCACCATCAGCACAGAAGGAATACCTACATATAATATTCTTCCTAGATATTTTTTCTCTAATTTAAATCCATTTAGATGTAGATGAATTTCCTTGTTTTTCTTGATATTAAGCACAAGCGCAAATATACCTGCAACTATTTGACCGATAACAGTCGCAATAGCAGCACCGGCGATTCCTAATTTTGGAGCACCAAGTAGACCAAATATTAAGATAGGGTCTAGTATGATATTTATCACCGCACCTGTTAATTGTGTAGTCATAGATAAAATCGTCTTACCTGTTGATTGTAGCAATCTTTCAAATGACATTTGAGTATATATACCAAATGAGCATATACATACTATTCTCAAATATGTTGTCCCATAATCTACTATTTCAGTTATATTAGTTTGACTTTCCATGAATTTGTGCACTGCAAATAAACCTATACATAAGAATATTAAATAATTTACAAATTCCAAGAAAATACCGTGAAGAGCAGCCTTGTTTACGCCCTCTTGGTCTTTTTGTCCTAAATTTTTTGAAACTAATGCATTCATCCCAACTCCGATACCTGTCGCCATACCTATCATAAGGTTTTGCACAGGGAATGCCATAGATACTGCTGTTAATGCGTTTTCGCTAAGTTTCGCAACGAAAATACTATCTACTACATTGTATAGAGCTTGGACAAGCATTGATACCATCATCGGTAAAGCCATTGATATTAATAGCTTGTTAATAGGCATCGTACCCATTTTATTTTCTGTTTGAACTGTTTTTTCTGCCATTTTGATGTCCTCCTTTTTAATTTCCCTTAGTCTTTTTAGAAAATCTCTCCAGCAAGTCGTATAACAATTCTATCTCCTCATCAGAAAAATTCTCCAATATATTTTCCTTGTATTTCTTCACATCAGAATCAACTTCTATGTGAGCTTTTATCCCCGCTTCTGTCAAAACTATCTTATTTATCCTCTTGTCAGTAGGGATGCTCTCTCTCCTTATGTAGCCCTTTTTTTCCAACGAGCTTATCATAGTCGATACAGAAGACCTCCTGATATCAAATATTTTTTCTAAATCCTTTTGAAATATATCTCTATTATTTGAATTATCATGTAAATATTTTAAAAAGAACGCCTGAATTCCAGTTAAATCATGCTTGAGTGCGATTTTATCTAGATTTCTCTTGACTTGATTATCCAATCTATGAATGATTCCGAAAATCTCAATTTTATCCACCAAGAAATTCCCCCTCTCTTTTGTTAGCCTTCTAACGTTAGCCACCTAACAATTCTATACTCTTTTAATTTTATTGTCAACTCAAAAAAATAAACTCCCTTATATAAAAGGAAGTTTACTTCTAATAACTATTTATTTTCTTTTATTTTATCGTCAAATAATTTTCCAAGTCGCTTCATACCCTCTTCTATTTTTTCAGGTGGTACAGCACTGAAGCTCATACGCATACAGTTGTTACCTTTGCCGCCGCCTTCTACAAAGAATCCTTCTCCGGCAACATACGCTACCTTGTATTTTTCATTAGCCTCCTTAAGAAGCTCTGTCGTATTTAAATTCAACTCCTCAGGTAGCTCAACCCAAGTAAACAAGCCACCATCTGGATAAGTATGCTTAGTTCCTTCTGG
>NZ_JAXEWM010000052.1:0-15433 GCF_034113885.1 Intestinibacter sp. | reverse complement strand
TAATGCTAAGAAAGCTATGGTAGTATTCCAACAAAATATGGTTACTACAGATGTTGCTAGCTTAATAGCTGAAATAGCTATACTTTCAGGACATATAGGAGCTCCAAGAAATGGTATAGTACAAGTTAAACCTATGTCTAACTCTCAAGGCTTAATAGACCTTGGAATAACTGCAGGAGCAGAAGCTCTAGATGGAGTTAAAGGATTATTATGCTTCGGTGAAGATCCAGATGTAGATTTATCTTCATTAGAATTCTTAATGGTATCAGATACTCATATGACTAAGACTGCAGCAAGCGCAGATGTAGTTATACCTGCTACAAGCTTTGTAAGTGCTAATGGTACTTTCATAAATACAGATAGAAGATTACAAGCAGTAAATGCAGCTGTAGAAAAAGAAGTAGAAGTTGCTAACTGGGAAATACCAGGAGCAATAGCAAGTGTTTACGAAGTAGACTTTGGATTTGCAAGTGAAGACGATATAAAAGCAGAATTAAAAGATGTAAATAAATTATATGCTGAAGGTAAAGTTGGAGAAAGATTAGGTGGAATATTACAACCAGTAGATCCTAAATTTGTCACTATACCAGATGGTGCAATGGTAAGCCCATTAAAATCAACAAATAATTTAATGAATAAAATAAATGCTGAATTATTTTAAGGCTTAATATATTAAACATATATTGACTTTATACAAAATATGTACAATAATTAATATGTAGATTAATTTTCTACAAGCATATCTAAAATATAAATTTTGATATGCACTGAAAAAGCCCTAAAATGCAATATCTTTATATAAAATAACATTACTTAGATTTTCTAAGTAGTGTTATTTTTTTTCAAAAAAGCCTTGACCTTTACGTTGCGTCAATTTATATAATTTATTTATCAATAAATCAAAGGATTTTAGGAGGTAGTAAAATGGAATATTCAATACAAAGCCTGAGTAAAATGGCAGGAGTAAGCACTAGAACACTTAGATACTACGATGAAATAGGCATTTTAAAGCCGGCTAGAATATCTTCATCTGGATATAGAATTTACTCTGAAAAAGAGGTAGATTTACTTCAGCAAATATTGTTTTATAAAGAGCTTGGAATGGAATTGAAGGTAATAAAAGAGATTTTATCATCTCCATCATTTGATGTTTTAGAGGCTCTATACAGTCATAAAGAAGGTCTTCTCAAAAAAAGAGCCCAGATTGATTTATTGATACAGAATGTAGAAAATACTATAGATAGTAAAGAAGGGGGCAAGAAAATGGCAAATAAAGATAAATTTAATGGTTTTAAGAAAGAATTAATAGATAAAAATGAAAAAAAATATGGAAAAGAAATAAGAGAGAAATATGGTGATAAAACAGTAGATGATTCTAATAAAAAGCTAATGAATATGGACGAAGAAAAATTCGATGAATTTAAAAAGCTTGAAGCTGATATAATAGAAGTCTTAAAATTAGCTATGGATACGGGAAATCCACGTGGTGAACTTGCCATGAAGGCATGTGAGCTTCATAAGAAATGGCTTGGATATACATGGAATTTTTACTCTAAGGAAGCTCATAGGAATTTAGGCGAAATGTATGTATGTGATGAGAGATTTAAAAAATACTACGATGATAATAGAGAAGGTATGGCTGAATTTTTAAGAGATGCTTTAATAGAATTTACTAAGTAATAAACTTTATAAAAATAACAAAGGCTCAATATACTATTTGTATATTGAGTTTTTTTGAAAATTTTTACAATATATAAACTAAGTAGTGTGCTCTCTATGTTATAATAAACTAGACTAAGTTAAAAATTTAATGTTGTGTAAGGGGGCACATAATTTTATTATGCAAGTATCAATTTTATCAATTTCGATTGTAGTTTTGACTATAATAAATATTTTTTTTGTAGAATGTAGGTATTCATTAACGGTGGTAGATGAAAAGAAGTTAAAAAAATCTGAACAGGACAAAAATAATGGATTAAAAAGATGTATAAAAATAAAGGAAAAAGAGAAAAAATTTTTATCTGTATGTCGATTTGCAACTATAATTTCTATTTTAATTATAGGCTTCTTACTGAATGAGGTTTGTAAGGTTGTTTTTATGAATTTTGAAATAAACGGCAATGTATTGGAAAAAGCTGTAATAATAGGAATAATAATAGTTGTGGCAGTATTAGAAGCAATAGTGGCGTTTTTTATTCCAAGTGCTTTAGCTATAAAAAATCCACAAAAGACGCTTTTAAAAAACTCTCTATTATTGACATTTTTATATGGATTTATAAGACCGTTATCTGCAATTGTAGACTTTATATCAGAGAAAATATGCAAATTATTTAAATGTGATGTAAACAGTATTTTAGAGAAAAAAGCTTTAAATAATTTAGAGGAATCTATATCTATTGATGATGAAGATAAGGATGAATACGGCATCGATGATAAAATATTCATGGACAATATATATAGCTTCAAGGAAAAACAAATAAGAGAGGTTTTAGTACCTAGGACAGATATGATATGTATAGATTTAGACGACAGTGAGGAGTACATATTTAATTTAATAAAAGAAGAGGGATATACTAGATATCCAGTATGCGGGAAGGATAAGGACGATTTACTTGGATTTATACATATTAGAGATCTCTATAATCAAAAGCTTCTTGAAGACAAGGTGGACTTAAGTAAAATTTTGAGAAAAATAACCTATGTATCTGAAACTGAGCTTACAAGTAGGGTTTTGGAAAAGCTTAGAAAGGATAGAGTTCAAATGGCTGTAGTTGTAGATGAATACGGTGGAACATCTGGTATTATAACTGTTGAGGATATACTTGAAGAGATTGTTGGAGAAATCCAAGATGAATTTGATGATGATGAAGAAGTAGATATCAAAAAATTAAGCGACGGCTCTTATATAGTACAAGGTACGACTACAATTACTGATATCAACAGAATTTTAGATATAAATATGGAAAAGGAAGGATTTGACAGCATAGGGGGCTGGATGTTCTATATGCTAGGAATGGATATTGAGATAAACCAAAGTGTAGATTTTGATGGATATAGATTTAAGGTAATAGAGCTTGATAAATTTAGAGTTGTAAATGTAAAAATAGAAAAGATAGAGGAAGAAGAAAAAGATTGCATTGAGTAAAACTTAAAAATGCGTTTTATTAAAAAAAAATCTAATATAAGTGTACAAAAAATGGATTTAGTTGTATACTTAAAATAATAGAAAATTATGTAAAGTTTGTAAGCAAAGGGGATAAAAATGAATAAAGTAACTTTAGAAGATGTAAAAAAAGCTAGAGAAGTAGTTAAAGATGTTATTGAAAAAACACCTATGCTAAGAGGTATAGCTATAAGTAAAAAAACAGGGGCAAATATATACTATAAATGTGAATGCTTCCAAAAAACAGGGGCTTTTAAAATAAGAGGAGCTTATAATAAAATATCTAGCTTAAGTGAAGAAGAAAAGGCTAAAGGAGTAATAGCAGCTAGCTCTGGTAACCACGCTCAAGGGGTTGCATTAAGTGCAAAAATGCTAGGTTTAGATGCGACTGTAGTAATGCCTACTTGTGCTCCAGAAGCAAAGGTAGCTTCTACTAGAGAAAATGGAGCTAATGTAGTTTTAGTTGGAGATGTTTTCGATGAAGCATTTGCAGAAGCTAAAAAAATGGAAAAAGAAACAGGAAAAACTTTTTTACATCCATTTGATGATCCATATGTAATAGCAGGTCAAGGTACAATAACTCTTGAAATGTACGAAGCTTTAGATGGAAAAATAGATACAATATTATGTCCAATAGGTGGAGGTGGAGTTTTAGCTGGAACTTTAGTAACTGCTAAGGCTTTAAATCCAAATATAAAGGTTATAGGTATTCAAACTGATAATATGCCATCTATGAAGGCATCTTTAGATAATGGAGAAGTAAGTAGTGCTCACAATGGACCTACATTTGCAGATGGAATAGCAGTTATGAGACCAGGTGAATTAACTTTTTCAATTGTTAAAGAATTGGTTGATGATATAATTACTGTTTCAGAAAAAGAAATGGCAGATGCAGTTCTTTACTTATTAAAAAATCAAAAAATAGTAGCAGAGGGTGCAGCAGCAACTTCTACAGCAGTTTTATTATCTGGGAAATATGTTCCTAAAAAGGATGAAAATGTAGCTTGTATAATAACTGGTGGTAATATCGACCCAGCAATGCTTGTAAAAATAATCAACGGTGAAGTTAAATAATATAAATTAAAATTATTATATTAAAAGAGCTATAATCTATAAATTTAGATTATAGTCTTTTTTAATATAATTTTATAAAAATAAGAGTGTAAATTTAAAAATAAAACGCAAAATAATATAGAATAGATAAAAAAATTAAATAAAAGAAAGTAAGGAATAATTTTCTTTAATTTACAAATAATATAAAAAAATCTGAATAAAAGAACTTTTTTTTATCAAAAATTTTTTATTGAATAATCGTAAAAATATTATATACTTAATATTGGAAATAGAATTTTACATAGGAAAACCTTTTTAAAGAGGTTTTTCATAATAAGGGTTTTGGGAGTAAGTTAGGTATATAACTTATTGATTTATCTAAAGAAAATATTTTATGGAAAGACGGTGTATGAAATGTTAAAAGTAAATTTAGAAGATGTAAAAAAGGCTGAAGAGGTATTAAAACCTATTGTCAAAAAAACACCATTACAAGAAAGTAAAAAACTTAGTGAAAAAACAGGTGCAAACGTTTATTATAAATGTGAAAACCTACAAAAAACAGGCTCATTCAAAATAAGAGGAGCTTGCAATAAAATAGCAAATTTAACAGATGAAGAAAAATCTCATGGAGTAATAGCTTCTAGTGCTGGAAACCACGCACAAGGTGTTGCATTAGGTGCTCAAATGACAGGTATAAAAGCTACTATAGCTATGCCAGAAACAGCTCCACTTGCTAAAGTAACAGCTACTAAGAGCTATGGTGCAGAAGTTGTATTAAATGGAGCAGTTTACGATGATGCTTATGCAAAAGCTGTTGAAATACAAAAAGAAACAGGAGCAACTTTCCTTCATCCATTTAACGACAAATACGTAATAGCAGGGCAAGGTACTATAGGTCTTGAAATATTCGACCAATTAGATGGAAAAGTTGACACTATATTATGTCCAATCGGTGGCGGTGGTATAATATCAGGTATAGCTGTTGCTGCAAAAGGATTAAATCCAAATGTAAAGGTTATAGGTGTTCAAACTGATAATATACCATCAATGAAGGTTTCAAAAGAAAATGGTAAAGTAACAACTGCATTTAAAGAAGCTACTATAGCAGATGGTATAGCAGTTAAAACTCCTGGAGATGTTACTTTTGAAATAATAGATGAATTAGTTGATGAAATAATAACTGTATCTGAAGAAGAAATATCTAGAGCTATATTATTCTTAATGGAACATCAAAAAGTTGTAGCAGAAGGTGCAGGAGCAGTTTCTACAGCAGCATTAATATCTGGAAAATATGTTCCACAAAAAGACGAAAACGTAGTATGTGTAATATCTGGTGGTAACGTAGATGTTAATACTTTATACAGAATAATAGGTGTAGGTCTTGCAGCAGAAGGTAGACGTTATTCATTCAGTGCAACTATGACTGATAAACCAGGTGGATTCTTAGAATTAATAAGCATAATAAGCAAAAACAACGCTAACATACTTAATGCTAACCAAACAAGATTATCTTCAGGTGGAGCAATAGGTAAACAATCTGCAGAATTTATAATTGAAACATTTGATCATGATCATATAGCAAAAATAAAAGCTGATATGAAAGCTGCAGGATTTGATGTAGTAGATTTATAAGAATAAATATCGATTTGTAAATACTAGCCCTTTAGATTTATAGTTTTAATCTAAAGGGCTTTTATAATTTATAAGATAAAAAATTAAAGGGATGAACACAAATTTGATTTGCGACATCCCTTTATTATTATTGATAGTTCATAGAGCTCATAAAGTGATCTAATTTGAATTTAGGATATATAGGTTTAGCTTTTAATACAACGCTTTCAACTTTGTAGTATTCATATTGTTCAGAACCTTCTACACAGTATTTGTTTATAGATAAATCAAACATATCTTCTTTATCTCCGAAATTCATATAGCTTAAGTATTTTTCTTTTATATCAGGATATTTTATAACTAAATCTCTGAAATTCTTTTCAACTATTCGTAAGTCTTTTATTAAGTCTTTAGTTCTTTCTTCAATTGTTTCATTTACATAGTTAACATCTCTATAGCAATTAGTTAATTCAGCCATAACGTCATATTGTATAGTTTTTATTTTTCTATTGTAAACTCTAGATAAGAAGAATAAAGCACCCAATTCTTTTTCTACTTCGTTTTCCCCAGATAATAATAATCTTACAGAAGATAATTCTTCTTTACCGAATATTGTTAATTGAGTTCCTTTGTCGAAAACTAATTTTAATGGGAATTTTAATTCATCTTTTGAAAGTTCTTTTTTAAGAATACCATCTTCAACAGCTATTATTTTAGAACCTTGATAGATAGCGAAATTTTTTCCGTAATTGTAGTATAAAGTTTTTGTAGGAACTTCGTCACCGTAGTTAAATAATTTAACGTTTCTAATTGTTTTTACTACTTTTCCTTCTGGATTAACGACTGGATAGTAAAAACATTCAAATTTCATGCCACTCATAATTATACCCCCTAATAATAAAAATTATTAAATGTCTACATAATTAATTATAGCTGTAAAATTAAATTTTTGCACATAAATTTATTATTTAACGATATAGATATATGTATAAGCTTAAAAATCTTAATTAGTGCGAAAAAATATGTATAAATATGTAGATAATACGACAAAATTGATAAAAAAATGTCATATAAAATAATGATGATTATTATTTTAATTTTACAAGGTTATCAAATAATAGAATAATATTAATTGACAAATAAAAAATAATAGCTATAATAAATAGTTGAATAAGGAAACTATTTTTAATAGAAATTATTAATAAAAGAAATATTGGAATTAGTAAATAAAAGGAGATGAAAATTTTGCACGAAGATAGAGATTTTAATAGAAGGTTTCATCACGGGGATTTTGGCAGAAGGTTTCATCATTGTGATGAAGAATTTGAAAAGAGGTTTCATGAGAATTTAGAATTAAATGAAGAATTTGGCAAAGATGAAGGTCTTAATAGAAGGTTTTTTGATGCTTTATTTAGATTGAGAAAGGATACTCATAGAAAGAGTGATGAATTAAGAGAATTGCATACAGGAGAGTATGCAGCATTAAAGACTATATATGGGCTTAGAAGATGGGAAGGTGATGATTCTATAGGGGTAAAAACCTCTGATATAGGAAGATGTTTATTTATGAAAAAACCGGCTACATCAAAGATGCTCAATAATTTAGAGGACAAAGGATATATAAATAGATTTTCAAATCGAAGAGATAGAAGAGTTACTTATGTGGATTTGACAGACAAAGGAGTTGATTTATTAGAGAAACATCATGAACGAATGATAGAATATACAAATCAAATAATAGAAAAAATGGGTAAAGAAGATGTAGAGGAACTGATAAGGTTGTTGAATAAATTATCCGACATAATTGAAGCTACAGAGGAGCATTAGTAAAATAAATTATTGAAAATTACTTGGAAGAAAGGATATATTATGACAAAATTACTTAAGTATTTAAAAAAATCAGGAGTAGCGATTTTAACAATTTTAATATTATTGGCATTACAAGCTACTACAGAATTATCATTACCTACATATACATCAAATATAGTAAATGTAGGAATACAACAATCTGGTATAGAAAATGCTGTTATAGATGTTATCAGAGAAAGTGAAATGGATAAGTTAACCACTTTTATGGATGATAATGACAAAGATAAGGTTTTAGACAGCTATAAATTAATCAATAAGGATAGCTTAAAAGCTGATGAATTTGATGACTATAAAGAAAAATATCCAGCTATAGAGGATGAAGCTTTATACGTATTGAATACAGAGGATAAAGATAGATTAGAAGAGCTTAATGAAATATTGGCAAAACCGATGCTAATAGTTTATAACATAGAAAACAGCTCCGATAATACTGAACTTAAAGATGCCATGATGTCTCAAATGATGGGCAATCAACAACAGATGCAAGCAGATGCAAACAGTGGTCAGCCTCAAATAAATCCAGGAGCTCAACAACAAGCTCAAGCAAATATGAATCCAATGGCGCAATTTATGGATAAAGATGGTAACTTCGATGTATTTGCGTATTTAAATGCAATACCAAAAGAATCTAAAGAAGAAATGCTATCAGAATTAGATGAAAAATTCGTCGATTTACCAGAAGCAATGCTAGATCAAGGTGCAATATCTTTTGTAAAAGAAGAATACAAAGAAATAGGAATAGATGTAGATGCTCTTCAGATGAATTATATATTTATAGCAGGGCTTAAGATGTTAGGTATAACTGTAATAAGTATGATATGCGCTATAAGTGTAGGATTTTTAGCATCTAGAGTAGGAGCAAGGGTAAGTAAAAACTTGCGTGCTATGATATTTGAAAAGGTAATGAACTTTTCTAAAAAGGAAATCAATGAATTTTCAACTGCATCACTTATAACTCGTAGCACCAACGATATACAACAAATACAACAGGTAATAATTATGATGCTTAGAATGGTGTTTCTAGCCCCTTTTATGGCTGTAGGAGGGATTATAAAGGCATTAAATACAAATGTATCTATGAGCTGGATAATAGCTCTTGGAGTCATATGCGTATTTATGATAGTTATAGTTATGTTTACTGTTGTAATGCCAAGATTTAAAATTCTACAAGATTTAGTAGATAGATTAAACCTAGTTACAAGAGAAATTCTTACAGGACTTGGTGTTATACGTGCTTTCAGTAATGAAGAATTTGAAGAAAATAGATTCGACAAGGCAAATAAGGATTTAACTAAGGTAAATATGTTTGTAAATAGAATTATGTCATGTATGATGCCAGCTATGATGCTTATAATGAACTTGATTTCAATATTAATAGTTTGGGTAGGGGCTAAAAATGTAGACTTAGGAAATATGCAGGTTGGAGATATGATGGCGTTTATCCAATATACTATGCAAATAGTAATGTCATTCTTAATGATATCAATGATAGCTGTTATGGTTCCTAGAGCAGCAGTATCTGCAAATCGTATAGATGAGGTTTTAACAACTGATATATCAATAAAAGAAGCAGATAAGGTTGAAAAATTTGACGATGATAAAAAAGGCTTAGTTGAATTTAAAAATGTATCATTTAAATACCCTGATGCCGATGAAGAAATACTTCACGATATTTCATTTACTGCAAAGCCAGGTCAAACAACTGCATTTATAGGAAGTACAGGAAGCGGTAAATCTACGCTTATAAACCTAATACCTAGATTTTACGATGTAACAGAGGGTCAAATCTTAGTAGACGGGGTTGATATAAAAAATGCACCAATACATGATTTAAGAGATAGAATAGGATATGTTCCTCAAAAGGGAATACTATTTAGTGGAACTATAGAATCTAATATAAAATACGGAAATAAAGATGCGAGTGATGAATTAGTAGAAACCTCTGCAAGAGTTGCTCAAGCCACAGAATTTATAGACACTAAAGAAGATAAATATCAAACTCCTATATCACAAGGCGGTACAAACGTATCAGGTGGACAAAAACAAAGATTGTCTATAGCAAGAGCAATCGCTAAAGAGCCAGAAATATATATATTTGACGACAGTTTCTCAGCACTTGACTTCAAAACAGATGCAAATCTTCGTAAAGCTTTAAAACAAGAGACGGGAGATGCGACTGTTTTAATAGTAGCTCAAAGAATAAGTACTATACTTCATGCTGAACAAATTGTAGTTTTAGATGAAGGTAATGTTGTCGGAATAGGAAATCACGAAGAGCTTCTAAAAAATTGTGAAGTGTATAAAGAAATTGCTTTATCACAGCTTTCAAAGGAGGAACTAGAAAATGAGTAGAGAAAATAATATGCCAGGACCAAGACGAAGAGGACGCCACGGTAAAATGATGCCACCAGAAAAAGCAAAAGATTTCAAAGGAACTATGAAAAAATTAATGGCTTATCTAGGCAAATATATATACGCTATAATAGCAGTTTTTATATTTGCTGTAGGAAGTGTTGCATTTTCAGTAATAGGACCTAAGGTTTTAGGAAAAGCTACAACAGAAATATTTAACGGATTAGTTGGAAAAATCTCTGGTGGAGATGGAATAGATTTTGATAGGATAAAAATGATTTTACTATTTTTAGTTGCGCTATACGTTGTGAGTACTATATTGTCATTTATACAAGGCTTTATAATGAGTGGTATATCACAAAAGGTAGCTTATAACTTGAGAGATGAGCTTTGTAAAAAGATAAACAGACTTCCTATGGGTTATTTTGATAAAACTACTAATGGGGAAGTATTATCTAGATTTACAAATGATATAGATACTTTGGCACAAACCCTAAACCAAAGTTTAACTCAATTAGTAACGGCTGTGACTACTTTAGTTGGAGTTTTAGTTATGATGATTTCAATAAGTGGTTTAATGACATTTTCAGCGCTTGTTATAATACCTCTTGGAATGTTAGTTATTTCAAGAATAATAAAAAGATCACAAAAATTCTTCAAGCAACAACAAGAATATCTAGGAAATGTAAATGGTCAGGTTGAAGAATTATATGGGGGTCATTTAGTTGTTCAAGCCTTCAATGGAGAAGAAGATGCCATTGAAAAATTCAACGAAACCAACGAAAAATTATATCAATCAGCTTGGAAATCACAATTTTTATCAGGAATGATGCAACCACTTATGAACTTTGTAGGTAATTTAGGATATGTTTTGATATCTATATTAGGAGGGTTTTTAGTAATTAAAAATTCTATAGAGGTAGGGGATATACAATCTTTTATACAATACGTTAGACAGTTTAACCAACCGCTAAACCAAATTGCTCAAATATCAAACCAATTACAATCTACAGCTGCAGCTGCAGAGAGAGTATTTGAGTTCTTAGAAGAAGAGGAAGAACCTGTTACTGCAAATGAAGCTATAAAGAGTAACGAATCTCATGGAGAAGTAGTATTTGACCATGTAAAATTCGGTTACGATGAAGGTAAAACAATAATAAAAGACTTTACTGCAAAAGTTAAGCCAGGTCAAAAAATTGCTATAGTAGGACCGACAGGAGCTGGCAAAACTACTATAATTAAATTACTTATGAGATTTTATGATGTAGATAGTGGTGAAATATTAGTAGACGGCAAAAATATAAAGGACTACAATAGACAAGAGCTTAGAACTCGTTTCGGTATGGTACTCCAAGATACATGGTTATTTAATGGAAGCATCAAGGATAACATAAAATATGGTAAGCTAGATGCTACTGATGAGCAAGTCAAACAAGCGGCTAAAGCAGCTCATGTAGATCACTTTATAAAGACTTTACCAGCTGGTTATAATATGATATTAAACGAAGAAGCTAGCAACGTATCACAAGGTCAAAAACAATTACTTACAATAGCTCGTGCAATACTTGCAGACCCTGAAATATTAATACTAGATGAGGCTACAAGCTCTGTAGATACAAGAACTGAAATATTAATCCAAAAAGCTATGGATAATCTAATGAAGGGTAGAACAAGCTTCATAATAGCGCATAGATTATCTACTATAAAAAATGCAGATTTAATATTAGTTTTAAATGAGGGGGATATAATAGAACAAGGAACACATGAAGAGCTATTAGCTCAAAATGGATTCTATACTAATCTATATAACTCTCAATTTGAAGATGAAGACGACGAAGCGGTATAAAATTATGAGAATATTAATAGATGCAGATGGATGTCCAGTAATAAAGGAGAGCATAAAAATTGCAAAAAAATTTGGCTTAGAGGCTGTAATATTTTGTGATACTTCACATTATTTTGATGAAGAAAATGTGAGGACAGTTTTTATATCTAAAGGTGTAGATGCAGTGGATTTTGCTATTTTGAATAATTTAGATACAGAAGATATAGTAGTAACTCAGGATTATGGGTTGGCATCACTTGTTTTAAGCAAAAATTCATATGCGATAAATCAAAACGGGATGATTTATACAAAGGAAAATATAGATGAGCTATTGTACTCTAGATATATATCTAAAAAGATGAGAGATAGTGGTGCTAGATTAAAAGGACCTAAAAAACGAGAAAAATCACAAAACTATATTTTTGAGGAAAGTCTTAAAAAATTAATATTGGAAAAACTTGAAAAATAATTTAAAGGGATATCGTTTTCAAATTAAAATATACTTGAAACTGTTTTATATTTGTTGGTAATATTAATATAATGTGTGTTGATAATTATTATTTAAATGTAAGAAATAAAAATGGGAGAAATTGAGATGACAAAGAAATTTGAAAATGTGGATAGTATAATATTTGATTTAGATGGAACTTTATGGGATTCAAGAAAAGAAGTAGCAGAATCTTGGAGTGAGGTATTGGCAAAGTACAATTACAATAGAAAAAGTATATCTTTCCAAGAGGTAAATGATTTAATGGGAAAAACTATAGATGAAATAGAAGATTTACTATTTCCTGAGATACCTAAAGAAAAGAGAACAGCAATAATGTATCAATCTGGAGAAAATGAAATAAACTATTTAGCTAAGCATGGAGCAAAATTATTTGATAACCTAGAAGATACACTTGACAAGCTTTCTAAAAAATACAAATTATTTATAGTGAGCAACTGTCAACCGGGGTATATAGAAGTATTTTTAGATTATTATGATTTTAATAAGTACTTTGTAGACCATGAATGTCCAAAGAACGCTGAAACAGTTAAATCAGACAATATAAAATTAATTGTAGAGAGAAATAATTTAAAACATCCAGTATATGTAGGTGATACTCAAGGAGATGCAAATGCTACAAAGGATGCAGGACTTGAATTTGTATTTGCTAGCTATGGATTTGGAAATGTAGAAGAGTATCAATATAAGATTGAAAAAATAGAAGATTTATTAGATTTATAGAATATAGCAAAAATTATACACAAGTTACAAAAGTTAGTACATTGTAATTTGTGTATATTTTTTTATTATAGATTAACTATTCTTCTTGGAATTTGGTATTTTATATCCTCTTCGATTTTTTCAAGCGTTTTGAAGTTCTTAGGATCCACAAACATACAAGTATACCCGTCTTTTCCGATTCTGCCAGTTCTACCGATTCTGTGGATATAATCCTCGCTAGTTTCTGGAATATCGTAGTTGTATATGTGGGTAATTCCAGTTATATCTAGTCCTCTAGAGGCTACATCAGTCGCTATTAAATACTGAAGGTCTGCTTTTCTAAAGGATTTAATAATTCTCTCACGTTTATTTTGTGGGATATCGCTGTGAAGCTTTTGGCAGTTGTAACCTTTTATAGATAGTGCTTCTTCTAATTGGTCGACTCTTCTTTTAGTTCTGCAGAAGATTATCGCCATAAATGGATTATCTTCATCTAAGACCTTGCATAGAGCTTCTTGCTTGTGTCTGTCGGTAGTTTCTACGACTTCTTGCTTGATGGATTCTAAAGTAATCTCCTTTGATTTTATAGTTATTTCAACGGGATCCTTTGTATATCTGTAAGCTAGTTTCTTAACTTGTGAATCGAGTGTTGCAGAGAAACATAAAGTTTGGCGTTTTTTATTAGTCTCTTTTATGATTGCCTCGATTTCGTTTTTAAATCCCATAAGTATCATTTGGTCCGCTTCATCTAATACTAGAGTATTTAATTTGCTAAGGTCGATAGATTTTCTATCTAAATGGTCTAAAAGACGTCCAGGTGTAGCTATTACAAGCTGTATATTTCTTTTTAATTTATTTAGCTGTGATTTTATGTCTTTTCCACCGTATGCAGCTAGTATGTTTATATTTTTGTCCTTATTTAATTTTTCTGCCTCGTTGTATATTTGTATAGCTAGCTCTCTTGTAGGTGCTAAAATAAGACATTGTATATTTTGGTTTTTAGGTGAAATATCATCAAAAATAGGCACTAAAAAGGCAAGAGTCTTACCTGTTCCTGTTTGAGATTGAGCTAAAATATCTTTTTTGTTTTTTATAAGCGGTATACTCTCCTCCTGTATAGGTGTAGGAGATTTTATGCCGTTTTTTTTAAGTATATCTATTAATTGATCGCTTATTTTTAAATCTTTAAAATTCATAACGTACCTCTCTAAAATAATTTTTTATATCCTAACAATAATAACATAATAATTTGGGAAATTATATATATTATACCCAGATAATCCGAAAATTTAGGATAGTATTTCTAAACTAATAAAAAATTAATATAAACTTAAATTTATAAATACTAAATTCGAAAAGTAGTTAATCTAAACTTCTAAATGAAATAACATGCCTCAAAGTATTGGAAATACTACTTTTAGATTGTATACATAAAAAAATATAGAAAAAATTAAAAAAATCCTTGAAAAAAATAAAAAAATTTTGTATAATTTAAAGTTTACAAAAGTGAGGTATACAGATTTGATTTTATCATATATAATATAAATATGATTAGAGGAAATGGTAATTATATATTTTAATTAATTTCCTCGTTGAAAGAAAGGTAGGGATTAAAATGAGAAAAAAGAATGAAATTAACATGGAGAGTCGGCAGGTAGTAGGAAAGATAGGGTTTATATTATTGGGTACAATAATACTATCTTTTGGGTTTTACAATTTTTATTATTTAAATCACATTACAGAAGGTGGAGTTCTAGGATTTTTACTATTACTTAAAAATTTATTTGGAATTCATCCATCAATGGCAAGTATAATAATAGATTTTAGTTTATTGTTACTTGGTTACAAAACTTTTGGAAAGGAATTCTTTTTCTATTCATTATTTGCTTCTGTAGTATTTTCTTTGACATACGATATGTTTGAAAATATAGGTCCATTATTACCTGAAATAAATAATGCTCTAGTAAATGCGTTATTAGGTGGTATTTTCGTAGGAGTTGGATGTGGAATAATCGTAAATACAGGATGTTCTTCTGGTGGAGACGATGCACTTGCTTTAGTTATTGCAAGTAAAACTTCTTTGAGTATGACAAAGGTGTATATTCTAATGGACGGAATTATACTTTTACTATCTTTAAGTTACTTATCAGCAGACGCTATTTTCTATTCAATGGTAGCATCTACTCTCAGTGGAAAAATAATCGACTTATTCTTAGTGCATACAAAAGGTTCTTTACGATTTGTTACAACATAAAATAATAAAAATAATTTTACAATAGCAATTATATTATAGTTAAATGTAAAAAAAGGTTGAAATTACAATGAATTTAACGAATGAATTTAACTAAAA
>NZ_JAXEWM010000051.1:0-4284 GCF_034113885.1 Intestinibacter sp. | reverse complement strand
TATTGAACCCCAGCATACACAAAATTTTCAATCTTATCTCCTCTCAATATCGAAATCATATCTTCTTTAATTTCATCATTTAAACTCAAAAATAAATTGTATGATTCCTTTATAGAAGAAAATTCAGACTGTAAATCATTTATTTCTGATTGTTGCTGTAAAATTCTCTTATCCTTTTCTCTTAATTCTATTTCTTTATTATGTAAATCCTCATCTTTTTTTTCTAAACTGCGTTTCATATCTGCTTCAACTTTATAGTATTTATTTTCTGAAATTACTAATTCTTTTCTCAAAGCTTCACTTGTTTGTTTTAACTCATTTAAATGTTTTTCCTTATCATTTTGTTTGTTTTTTAAATCAGCAATTTCTTGTTCTTTCATATCAATTATTTTTTTTCTATCATGTAATCTTTGTTTTAAATCTTCAATTTCTTGTCTCAAGTTATTTCTTTCTTTTAACAATCTATCCTTTTCACGAACTAATTCCTTATTTTCTATATTTAAATTTTCTATTTGTTCTACATATTTATCTGCACTATGATCAACATTTGCTTGCTCAATCCAGCATTTATTTTCTTTCGCCACATTATCTAAATCCTCAATATCAAGTTCTTCAATTCCACTACAAATTTCTTTATCTCCTAAATAATCCCTCGAAATCTTATCTGCAACTCTACTCAAAAACTCCTCATTATTTAACAATTCTTCTATTATATAATCTAATTCTACATTACTATTTTTAAAAAACATTCTGCCTTTTCCCTCTCCCATAAATATCCTTCCTTTTCTAGCAATTTTCTACATAATACAACTATAATTAAATTATAGTATATAAATTCTTCATATACAATTTCTATATACCAATAAATGTAAATTAAAATTACAACTATATGATGTATTTTACAAATTTATTTTTTTAATTCATAATCCCTGTTTCCAATAAAATAAATTTTCCTATACACAAAAAATTTACCAAAACAGAATTTCACTTTCCATCATGGTAAATTAATTTAATCCCTATTTAAAAATATCCTCCAAACCATCGTACTCCGGCAAATAATTAAAGCAAGTAAAAGAATACTGACCTGTAGACGAATTAGGCTTCACCCTAGACATACTGATAAATATACAATCATTAAATTTCTTAGGATGCTCCTTGACAATTTCATCATGCGTAGAATCCAACACTAATATAATATTCGGTGTCTGCCATCCCTTATAACTATGATAAGAGCATACTTTCAATTTCCCATTTCCGAACTGCTGACTACATAAATCTCTCAAATAATGACGAAGAGTCATGTTAAATGTCAAAATAAGCACTCGATAATCTTTTTTCAATGCTCTGACTGATTTTTCAGCTAGAACTAATGATTTTCCTGATCCAGCAACGCCACCTCATCTACGGATGGCCCTTTCTTTTAATTCAGCTAAAGTTTATAATTTATTAAAAAGCGCCTTCTCAACAACCTCCTTCACAAACTCCCTACTCCAATCCAACTTAACATCATGTCTCTCACAATAACCAAAATACTCATCGACAACCCACAAAATCCTCTTCTTATCTCCAATCCAAGCCATCATAGCATCATTACAATAATACTTAGCCTCGTCCTCACTGCCTGGTTCAAACTGATTTTTTATAGGCATCTTCAAAGCCTTGATTCCAATCAAATACTCTGGAACGTGTTTATTTTTGTCAATCGCCTTTCTCATAAACAATTTCGCTTCGAACTTGTCTTTTTCTACAAAATAATACAAAGCCTTATTGTAGAGCATAGGTGCTGATTCGTTTTCTTCGTATTTTTTTATATATCTGTACGCCTGATCGTTTTTATCTCTTAGTATAAGCAGCGGTATTAATTTGTCCTTGATATCCTGATTGTCATTTGTATCTAACTCCAAAAGCTTCTCGTATGTACTGATAGCATTATCGTAATCTCCAGCCACCTCGTATAAATAGCCCAATTGACCTTTTATCATCAGATAGGCTCTAGCGTTTTTTTCTGACCACATTGTGCCGTTTGTCTTTTGAAAATCGAATACATGCTTTGGCACCTTTGATTTAGCATGCATAAGCGCCAATTTCATATTTTCTATTGCTTCGTTTACATCAGAAGTACTGCATGCTTTTTTTAAATAAATTTCATATAGTTCTTCCATTTTTCTTCCCTCTTTACTAGTATAATTATTTAATTATTCCTTTAAGTACTTGAATTATAGGATTTTGGTCAACTTTTTTATAGTCTTTTCCTCCAAGTAACATTTTCTCGATTTTTAATGTGTTTAAAAGCTCGGTATCTAAATCTAACGGATTTTTATTTAAAATAAGAAAATCGGCTTTTTTGCCAGCCTCCAAGCTTCCGTGTTTATCTTCTTTAAATGAAGTATAATAGCCATTATATGTACACATCTTGATTGCCTCTAAAATAGTCAACGACTGCTTCCCGTTATTGCAAGCTTTGTATATCCAATCGATTGGATTTGGATCTGTGCAAGGTCCATCGGAACCGGCGCTAATTGTAATTTTATTGTCTATGAATGTTCTCAAAGGATTTAATTTTTGACATCTTTCGCCTAAAATTTCTTCTAAATACTCATTTGGCTCCTGTTTCCAATCTATAAAAGCGCTTTGAACAGGCAACAAAATATTGTAATCCTTGCATATTTCGATGCCTTCTTCAGTAGGCAGGCACGCATGAATAATACAGTGGCGGTGGTTTTCTCTAGGGTAATCATCTAGTGCCGCCTTTAAAGCCTTAGTCGCCTGATCAAATGCAGCATCACCTATAGCATGCATTTGAATCTGCAAGTTAGCGCGATTTGCCTCTATACAAAATCTAATTACTTCCTCATCGCTATAATATAAAACGCCTCTATCATCGCTCAAATTATACGGTTTTCTAAGAGCCGCATCCTTAGAACCAAAGCAACCATCTAACGCGCACTTAAAGCAGCCTCCAATGCAATCTAGCTTCCTCTTTACAGCAGCTTTGACATCCATAGTTTGAAAATATACTCTTAAATCAATCCCATTTTCAAGCCCCTTCGCAAACCATCTCTCTAAATCTACATCTAAATCCCTTGTAAATCCAACGCCACTTACACTGTGAATATGTGCAATTCCCTTGCTAGCTAGATAATCGACGGCATTTTGCATATTTTTGATTAAATTTATTATCGATATAGAATTAGTAATATAATCAGAAACTGCAAAGAACGCCTCTTGGTTCATTTCACCAGTATCCTCGTGATAACCCCTCAGATTTTTTATTTTATCTTTGACCTTATTTAGCAAAGCCGAATTCAGCACACATGCATGCCCATCGTATTTTACTAAAAAAATCGGCCTATCCTTGCATACACTGTCAAGCTCTTCCCTCGTCACAAGCCTCTTTTCCTCGACGCTGTGTGGCGATGCCCCAAACGCGATAATAGTCTTATCTTTCGTATTTTCAACAAAGTCCTTTAACATCATCAACAATTCTTCATTGCTAGTAGCTTCCATTACATTTAATCCAGAATGAAATGTCGCAAAGCTAGCAAAATGAATATGGCTATCTACAAAAGTCGGAATTATCGCCTTGTCCTTGATATCTATTATTTCATGACCTAAATATTTGTCGTCTAATTCATCCCCCACAAATAAAATTTCGCCATTGTCCTCAACCAAATAACCTGCGACTGTATTATTTTTATCACATGTTATTATGGTTCCTTTATATATTTTCATATTTTGTATCTCCCATTTTGTAAATTAACTATATATAAAATTATAGCAAAGTTTTAGTTTTATATAACGATAATTCATATTTTAATCGAAATAAAAAAATGAGCTAAACACCATAATTATCTTGGATATTTGCTCATTTCTTCGATTATTAATTTTTTATTTTAAACTATTTCCTAAATCTAACTTACCAATATTCTCTTTCATAACAACGACAGACTTATCAAACTTCTCCTTCTCGCTCTTATCAAGTGGCAGCTCGACAACCTCTCTAACTCCATCCTTATTGATAACGCTAGGCACAGAAATATAAACATCGTCATGACCATACTGTCCATCTAAATAAGCAGACACACTTAAAATACTATTTTCATTTTCAAGTATAGCCTTCGTAATCCTTGCAAGCGACATACCTATTCCGTAATAAGTCGCCCTCTTAGCTTTGATTATCTTATAAGCGATATTTCTAACCTCATCCTCTATATCAGCCAGCTCCTCAAAGCTTATCCCCTTATTTTTAGAAGCCATATGATAAATCGGCTCCACTCCACAAAG
>NZ_JAXEWM010000050.1:0-5066 GCF_034113885.1 Intestinibacter sp. | reverse complement strand
TCCAAAAAAACTGCATTTATAAATTGTACAATCTTAGATGGAACTAAGGATATGATTCCACAAGAAAACATGACTGTACTTGTGGAGGATAAAAAAATTATCGACATAAAAAAATCAAACGATACTTTATCTGGTTACGACGTAATTGATTTAGATGGACGCTACTTACTGCCTGGACTTATAAATTTACACGTACATCTCCCAGGAAGCGGTAAACCATCAGATAATGCTCAAAGCCCTAAAAAAGTGCAAAAGCTCATGAAAAATCCTATCTCAAGATTTGTAGTGAGAAAAATGTGCGCTAACTACGCCAAAACTCAGCTACTATCTGGTACGACTACTATCAGAACAGTCGGCGGTCTCGGGAATATAGATTCTACTATTAGAAATAAAATCAACTCAGGCGAAATTTTAGGACCTAGAATGCTAGTATCTGATATGGCTATTTCAGTTCCAGGTGGTCATATGGCAGGCGTACTTGCATATGAAGCAACTAGCGAAGAAGAATGCAAAGCTTTAATCAGAAAAATCGCCGAAAATAAACCTGATTTAATTAAATTAATGGTAACTGGCGGTGTTTTAGATGCGACTGTCAAGGGCGAACCAGGTGTACTTAGAATGCCTTATGAATATGTTAAAGCATGTTGTGATGAAGCTCATAGACTTGGATATCCAGTAGCAGCACATGTAGAGAGCCCAGAAGGAGTCAAGGTAGCGCTAAAAGCAGGTGTAGATACTATAGAACACAGCGCTGTGATGGACGAAGAAATTTTAACATTATTTAAAGAAAAAGGTGCCAGCAACATATGCACAATTTCACCAGGGCTACCTCTTGCCAAGCTAGATCCAAAGCTAACAGGAAGCACAGAGCTAACTAAGTTTAACGGAAACATCGTGCTAGACGGAATCATCTCATCAGCCAAAGCAGCACTTGAAAACGACATTCCAGTCGGACTAGGTACAGACAGCGCTTGTCCTTTTATAACTCAATACGATATGTGGAGAGAGATTTATTACTTCAGCAAATTTGTAGGTGTTTCAAATTCCTTTGCAATACACACAGCCACACTTAAAAACGCCGAAATCATCGGTCTTGACAAGGAAATAGGCTCTATAGAAGTAGGTAAATACGCCGATATGTTGATTGTAGATAAAAATCCTATTGACGATTTAAAAGCACTTCGTACTCCTTATATGGTAGTTGCAAACGGAAATGTTATAAAGGAACCTAAGATTAAGAAGATAGCTATTATAGAAGAATCTCTAGATAGTCAATTATAGAAAACCTTCAAAGTTGTATGGTTACATTCAGTAGATATACAACTTTAATTTGTGTACTAAAAAATAATTTAATAAATACAATATTTTTTAATCCATTTTATTCCAAAAGTAGTATAATGTATACAATAAATATTTTTTAAGAGGGTGATCTATATGTTTAAAAAAACAGCATTTATAAACTGTACAGTATTAAATGGGACAAAAGATATGGCCCCACAAGAAAATATGTCAGTATTGGTAGAAGGTAAAAAAATTACTGATATAAAAAAATCAATTGATACTTCAATTGATGACCTAGATGGTTATGAAGTAATCGATTTAGGAGGTCGTTACTTATTACCTGGACTAATAAACCTACATGTCCATCTTGCAGGAAGTGGTGCTCCATCAAGTAAGATACCATCTCTTGAAGAAGCACAAAAAATTACATCAGATCCTAATTTAAAGGCAGAAGCAGTAAAAACTTGCGCTGATTATGCTAAAACTCAATTGTTGTCTGGTACAACTACTATTAGAACAGTAGGTGATATTGACAACGTGGTTTCTACTGTTAGAAATAAAATCAACGCTGGTGAAATTGTAGGACCTAGAATATTAGCAGCCGATATGGCAATTTCTGTTCCAGGAGGTCATATGGCAGGTATTCTTGCATATGAAGCAACTAGCGAAGAAGAATGTAAGGAACTAGTTAGAAAAGTTGCCGAAAATAAACCTGATTTAATTAAATTAATGGTAACTGGTGGTGTCTTAGATGCAACTGTCAAAGGTGAACCAGGTATACTTAGAATGCCTTATGAATATGTTAAAGCTTGTTGTGATGAAGCTCACAAACTTGGACTCAAAGTAGCTGCACACGTAGAAAGTCCTGAAGGTGTTAAGGTCGCACTAAAAGGTGGTGTAGATACTATAGAACATAGTGCTAAACCAGATGACGAAATTATAAAATTATTTAAAGAAACAGGTGCAAGTGATACATGTACAATATCACCAGCAATACCTCTTGCAAAGCTAGATCCAGAGCTTACAGGAAGCACAGAACTTACAAAATACAATGGAAATGTAGTACTAGAAGGAATTATTTCATCAGCTAAAGCAGCTCTTGAAAATGGAATACCTGTTGGACTTGGTACAGATAGTGCTTGTCCTTTTGTAACTCAATACGATATGTGGAGAGAATTGGCTTACTTCAAGAAATTTGTAGGTGTTTCAGCTTCTTTTGCAATACATACAGCTACACTTGGAAATGCTAAAATAGCAGGTATAGATAAAGAAACTGGATCTATAGAAGTAGGTAAATGCGCTGATATGTTAATCGTAAACGAAAATCCTCTAGATGATTTAACAGTACTTCGTAATCCTTATATGGTAGTTGGAAACGGAAACGTTATAAAAGAACCTAAAGTAGATAAAATACCTGTTATAGAAGAAGCTCTAGATGGTCAATTATAAAATTATATTTGTTTTAAAATTGATATAATATGAAAATAGGAGATAGTTCGATAATTGAACATCTCCTATTTTATTATTTAGCTTTATAAACAGTATTTCCTTCTTTTATAGTTTCTAATACTTTTATATTTCTTATCTCGTCGATATCTACCTTAAGTGGATTTTTATCTAGGATAACTAAATCAGCCAATTTATTTTCTTTAATAGTTCCCTTTATATCCTCTTCAAAATACTGATAAGCGGCATTTTTAGTCACAGCCTCTATCGCAGCAAGTACTGGTATTCTTTGATTTTCACCTAGAACCGTTCCGTCCTTCATTTTTCTAGCAGCTGCTATCCATATAGTTTCAAGCATATTTGGTTCTATAACTGGAGCATCTTGGTGGAACGTAAACTTGATACCTTCATCTAGTGCAGTCTTAGTTGGAGATATCTTGCTCGCTCTGTCAAGCCCAAAGTTTTCGACATGTATATGTCCCCAGTGGTAGACATGCCCCACGAAAAACGACGGTATCATTCCCAATCTCTTGACTTCTGGCAATTGGTCTACTCCAATCAGCTGTGCATGTATTATAACTGGTCTTATGTCTTCCGTAGTGTTTAATTTTTCCTTAGCTATTTTGTATTGTTCTAAGTACTGAGCCACAGCAGCATCACCGTTGCAGTGAGCTAGAAGCTGCATATTTTCTTTTAGAGCTATTTCTATTTGCTTCTCTAATTCTTCTTCACTCATTACAGGATAAGCTCTGTATCCCTCTTGACCCTTGTAATCAGTTCTCATATAAGCAGTTCTCGCCTGTGGTGAACCGTCTAGAAAAGTCTTGAAGCCTCCGATTTTGAAATGGTTATGGTACTCTTTTACACAGCCCTGCATTTTTTCCAAAACCTTGTCCTTTTCTTTTATATCTACGTATCCTATATAGTCTAGCTTAAGCATTTTCGAATGTGCTATATAAGCCAATAAATCAGCTAATAAAGGCATGACCATTCCCTCTTGCATAGTAGTTATACCATAAGAAGCGTAGTCATCCTGTGCTTTTATAACTGCCTTCATAAGTTCTTCTGTAGATGGCATCGGAACTCTTTGGACGTTGTTGATAAACGCATTTTCCTCAAGGTATCCAGTAAGCTCGCCATTTTCCTTGAAAATAACTCCACCCTCTGGATCTGGTGTATCGTTAGTTATGCCTAGCTCCTTCATTGCTAGTGAATTTGCCACACCGTTGTGACCTGATTTGTTAGAAATTATAAGCGGATTTTCAGGTGCTATTTTATCTAGAAAGTCAATTCTCGGATAAGTTTTCTCTGCTAATGTGTTGTAGTCAAAATTATTGGCAGTTATCCAAGCTCCCTTTTGGATGTCATTTTTCTCGATAAATGATTTTATCCTGTCCGCTATATCCTCAAAATCCACAGCATCTTCTAATGATACTTGTAGCTTTGAATTTGCATATCCAAAGAAATGACTGTGCGCATCTATAAACGATGGCATTAAAGTATTCCCTTGTAAATCTACCATTTCCGCATCTTCATTTCCATTTAGTAGCTCGTCTTTTTTGCCTACACTCAGTATTTTACCATTTTCAACCAATACAGCATCTGCATATAGATTGTCTTCTAAAGTTATGATATCTCCATTGTAAAAAAGTTTTTTTGTCATAATCAAACCTCTCTTCACAATTATTGATTATTAAATTAATAATTGTCTATATTTTTTACATTTTTATTTATTAAAATGTATTATGTTGAAATAAAATTTCAATCATATGTACAAATACTTTTTTAGTATATCATAAAAATATAGATTACAATATTGCTAAATTAATGAAAAACAATTGATAACAATTTTATCACTCGTCGGTACATAAAACACAAGACCTGCTATTGCTAATAAAATATACAAAACTAAAATTGTAAGCAAAATAATTCCTATAGTTTTCCAAATTCTGCGAGAACGTCTATTTTTTATAGCTAACTGTTCATTAATTCTAGAAAGCTGTTCGGCAACTTCATTATTAGTTTTTTCTGTTTCTATATCTGCACCCAATAATTGTTTTATATCTACTTCCAGTATATCTGCAATTTTTTATAAAGTTTCTGCATCTGGAACAGAATAGCCCTTCTCCCATTTTGATACTGTCTGACGAACCACCTTTAACCTTATAGCTAGTTCTTCCTGAGTTAATCCTTTATTCTTTCTCAATGTTTTTATATTTTCTCCAAGCATTTCACACCGCCCCCTTAATTTTTATAATAACATAGTAGTTAAACTATGCTATTACATCAAGCAATGCAAATTAACATTGGGATATATAAAATATTTTATATTTTTTTCT
>NZ_JAXEWM010000049.1:0-3671 GCF_034113885.1 Intestinibacter sp. | reverse complement strand
GCAAGGTGTAGAAACTTTTACAGATATGTTAGCAGAAATCCGTAAATACGGTGAATCACTTGTGATAGTAGACCAAATTCCAAATAAACTTACATCAGAGGTTCTTAAAAATACTAATACAAAGATTGTCCATAAGATATTTGCCCAAGATGATAAAGAGGCGATAGGTAATACTATGGTTTTATCTGATGAACAAAAGGAATTCTTATCAAACCTTGAAGTTGGACGAGCTGTGGTATTTACACAGGGATTCCAAAAGGCTGTTCAGGTTCAAATTGACAGAACTAGTGATACTACTGGAGGAGAAGAACCTGATGAAAAGGATTTAAGAAGAAGAGCTGTTGAGTTTTATTGTGATACCTATAAGAAAGGAATTTTCTTGGGATTAGATGCCTTTGATGAGAAACCTAGTTTTGAAGAATTTGAGAAGTTTAATAATTGTATTTTAGAAAATAAATTTATCAGAGAATATGAAAACTTTTTAAATGAAGCAGAAGTAAGTACAAAATTAAAAGTTTATGATAAAAATTTAGCTGAAGAGTTAGAGTTCTTTGTAGAACAATTTAATAAAAATTTTGTGGCAAAAGTACTTTTTAGTTTGTATTATAGAGACGAAGACGATAAAGAAAAATTTATAAGCGATTTAGAAAAACTTATAGAGGATTATTTAAATAATGATATAAATAAAAAGTATTTTCAATATAATTTATATATTTGGCAATAAGGAGGAGGAATTTTAATATGGGAATTATAGGAACAGTAATAAGTGGAGTAAGTTCATTGGGATCAGCATTATGTAGAGGAGTATCTGCAGTTTGTAGTACGATAGGAAGAGGAGTAGCTACAGTTGCTAATGCTCTTGTGACATCTATAGCAAAATTAACTGTTGAAAAACTAGAAAGAGCTATGGATGTAATAAGCATTGTAATAGGAGCCATAGCAGAAATATTTGGTTTAAAAGATAAAGAAGAAACAACAGAAGAAATTGGTATGAAGGCTGAAGAAGCAGCAAAAGAAGGTGTAAAACCAGAAAACTTTGATTCATATGAAGAATACATAAATCACCTTAGAGAAAACATAGAAGTAGATAAATCAAAATTAGAAAACTTATCAAAAGAAGACAAAATGAAATACACAGCTGTAGGTTCTTCTATATTAGTAAAAGGAATCGAAGAAAAAGAAGAATTTGAAATACCAGGTGAATTTGTCGCAGAAATAGGTAGACAAAACATGAGTGTAGCAGAAACTAGACAATATATTAAAACATTTAAAAATGAAGATTTAGATTTAAAAGATTTTGCTTCTTTCTTAGCAGGAACTATAGATAAAAAAGTATACGCAACTGTAGGAAATGCTATAGAATCAGCTATTAGAAATTTAAATCCTGATATGACAGAAAATGAAATTGATGATAAAATTACTAATATGAAAGATACTGCGAGAATACAAGAGGAGAATAAATAATGGCAAAAAGCAGAGTTAGAGTTTTATTTTATATTAGAGAAAAGAAAATAAATGTATACGAATACAAAAACGGCAAATTTGAATCAATACAAGATTGTGGCGAAGACGAGATAGAATACAGTGAAAATTTTATGAATTGGTTTAAAGGTGCAATAGCTTACTTAAAAGAAATGCAAGAGCTAGATTATTTAATCATAACAGATAATAGTGTAGAACTTGATTTTTCTGATTTTGATATAGCAAATGAAAGCTTTTGGAATAAAGAAAAAATAAGAGCATTTCATACTTCTAAGTTATCAAATCAGGGGATTATTTTAAGAAATGTAGCTAATAGAGAGTATTACAGATTTAACGTTGGTAGAAACCCTCTTGAATATACTGTCATATTCTGTGATAAAAACGTAAATAGAAATCTTCAAGAAAAAAAAGAAGATAAAAAAGGTCAAGGTGTAAAACTTCCTAAAAAAGAAAATAAATCTAATTTGGCGTGTAAATTACAAGAAGAAAAAAATGATAAACTTAAAAAGGTAGAGGAGCAACCTAAAAAACAAACATCTGTGTTGAATGAAGAAGTGGCTGCTACACAAGATGTCACTTTGGATAAGGAGATTAATATTACAGAATATTATAAGAAAAAGTTGAAGGAAGAGGAAGAAGAGAGAAATAAAATGAAGTCTAAATTTTAGATTGGTTTGAATTGAATCAGTAATGGATGAAAGTATCTGTTACTGATTTTTATATTAATATATGATTATTAAAATTAATTGACAATTATTATCAACAGGAATATAATGATATAAGATGATAATTATTATCAATTAAGGAGGAGATAATCATGAATCTAATTTGCCAAAATAAATGTGAAAATAAATACTGCGAAAATAAAATAAATTCATCATATATAAAAAGAATAATAAGATTAATAGGACCTGTAATTTTAGGATCAAAGCCATCAGAAATAGTGAATATACCTGGAAGCAGCGAAGAAAGAGTGATGAAGCTTCAAGAAATCGAAAAGTTTTTTAAAGATTGTTCAAAGATAAAATACCGAGTAATTACTAAACATGATAATAGTAAAAGAATTTTATTTATAAACGAAGACTCTATGATAAAGTGCTTAGAAAATAAGAAATGCAGGAATTTCTTGAAGTTTTTAGGATATCCAAAAGAGTATAGTTTGAAGGCTTATATGGATGAACTTGTATCTAGGCTGGAATCTGAAATATTTCCAGATGAAATAGGGATTTTCTTAGGGTATCCGTTGAAGGATGTTTTAGGATTTATGGGATATAGCAATAAGGATTTTACTTGCGTTTGTAGCTGGAGATTTTATGGAGATGTAGAGGCTTCTTATGAGATTTATAATAGATTTGCTAGAGATAAAGAGAAGATGAAAAAGATGGTTGATAGGCTTTCGGTTTGGGAGTTAAGAGAGGTTATATAGTTATAATGTGAAAAGTGTTGTGTAGAAATATGCAATGCTTTTTTTATTTTGCCAAATTTAGATTGAAAAAATTATAAGAGGAGAGTTTGTTAGAGTTGAGGTTGGTTTTTGAAGAAAATTGAAATATAATTATTTTAGGGGAAATATTGTTTGGAGGGAAGCTTATGCAAAAATACAAAGTAAATTTAAGCAAAAAAGGAAATCAAATTAATTCAGTAGATGATTGGTATAATTATGCGCCACCTATGGACAAGGATAAACATTGGAAAGATGGTAGAAGTGCAAAAGAATTAGCTAAGTATATAATAGGTGGAAATGGATATTTACCTCAAGAATTAGAAGATATTTTAGAAAAAGACATAAAATGTCCGCAAGATATAACTTTAGAAGGAGAACCAGAAGCAATTACAGGATTAAAATCTAGAGGACAAGGTAGAACGCATGATTTATTGTTAGTTAGAGAAAATGAAGTTGTAGTAGGTATTGAAGCTAAGGTAGATGAATCATTTGATGAAACAATATGTGAAATAATAAAAGATTCTAAAACATCTGAAGGAAAATATAAACGTTTAAAATATTTGTATGAATGTATATACGATTCTAAAATAAATAATGAGCATTTGAGATATCAATTATTGACTGCAACGGTGGGGACTTTATTAGAGGCTGAAAAAGCAAAGGCTAAAAAGGCTGTTTTAGTTATTATTACTTTTAAATCTGAGTTAGCAGATAAATCTAAGATGGAAAAAAATAAGAAAAATTT
>NZ_JAXEWM010000048.1:0-2475 GCF_034113885.1 Intestinibacter sp. | reverse complement strand
TATTAAAATCCCTTTAGGGATTGCATAGTATCAAAGGGCTGTAGCTTGAACGAAGTGAAAGCTGGCGCCCTTTAGGCGCAGCCAGTAAAAGAGGCTTATAGCCTCAGAGCAAACCACCCGTTTTACGGGTGGTTATGATTTAAAATTATTGAATTAGAAAATTATTTAAATTTATATAAATTGCACAAATAAAGAAAAGAGAGGACATAAAATTGAAAAAGATTTTACTTATGATATCGGCTTTATTAGTAATTTTTGTAGCTGTGGGATGTTCGAGTCAAACTACTGAAGAAAATACTGCTAATAAAGAAGAAAAAGAGCAGGTTGTAGTTGCTACATCTGTTGCTATAACAGAAATACTAGACGAATTAGATGTTAAAGTAAGTGGCGTACCAAATACTAGCTACGATTTACCCGAAAGTGTAAAGGATGCGACGAAGGTCGGAAGTCCCATGAATCCAGATATGGAAATTATAAAATCATTGAAGCCGACTAGCGTAATCTGTGTAAACACCTTGGGAAGTGATTATGAAAAACAATTTGAACAAAACAACATAGATGCAAATTTTTACAATTTGAGTGATGTCGATGGATTGAAGGAAACTATTTCTAGCTTAGGTGAAAAATTCGACAAACAGGAGAAAGCACAAGAAATTTTATCGGATATAAATAAAATAGAAGAGCAGGTTTCAAAAAATAAGACCTCAGATCAAAAAATACTAGTATTATTTGGAGCACCTGGAAGTGTGATGGTGGCTACAGATAAAAGCTATGTAGGAAATTTAGTAGAGCTAGCTGGAGGAAATAACGTGTTTTCAAATGCGACGACTTCATTTACTCAAATTAACACTGAAGAAATAATAAAGTTAAATCCTGATAAAATACTTGTAATGACTCATGCAGAGCCTGAAGCAGCTAAAAAATCTGTAGAAGAGGAATTAGAAAAGAAATCATGGAAGCATGTAAATGCAGTTAAAAACAAAGATATAACTTATTTAGAAAATGGATATTTTGGAATGAGCGCCAATTTAAAAATAGGTGATGCTTTAGAAAAATTAGGAGAAATATTATATGAATAAAGTAGAAACATATGGTTTGAGCGACAAAAAGAAAATATACATGATTTTGAGCATAGTTTTTATTTTAGTTTTAGCTGTATTGATATCTTTGAGAATTGGAAGTATTGAGATTTCTTTTATGGAGCTTGTCGAGGGGATTTTTTTAAAAAAAGAGAGTGATAGCTTTTTAATAATTAAGGATTTGAGATTGCCTAGAGTATTGGCTGCTGTAATAATTGGCGGAAATCTAGCTGTATCTGGGATTTTACTTCAGACTACGATGAAAAATCCACTTGCAGATCCTGGGATAGTGGGTATATCTTCAGGAGCAAGCTTAGCTTCGATTTTAGTAATGGTTTTATTTACAGAAATTGTAAAATATAAGCTGATAGTGGCTTTTTTAGGAGGTATAGTAGCTGCGTTTTTAGTTTATCTAATAGGTGAAGATAGAGGATTTTCTCCTCTTAGGATAATACTTGCAGGTGTCTGTGTAAATTCGATTTTAAATGCACTTTCATCTATAATGACGGTTTTTAATAGTGCAGGAGTCTCATCTATACAAACATGGCTTATGGGAAGCTTAGTAAATGTAACTTGGATAGATTTTAAAATACTAGTTTGTTACACGCTTATAGGAATTATTTTAATTTTATCTGTGATAAAAAGCTGTGATCTTATGGGTCTGGGAGATAAAACGGCTCAGAGTTTAGGTCTAGATGTAAATAAGTCGAGAATACTTATAACTACAGTAGCTGTATTTTTGACGAGTATATCTACAGGAGTAGGAGGAGTTATTTCATTTGTTGGACTTGTAGTACCGCATATTTGCAGGTTTTTGATAGGTTTTAAGCATAAATACTTAATACCGTTTAGCTATTTTACAGGTGGAGTTTTGCTTTTGATTGCAGATACAATAAGTAGAAATTTATTTAGACCTTATGAGATACCAGTGGGACTTGTCATGTGCTTGATAGGAGGTCCGTTTTTTATTTATATACTTAGAAGGAGCAAGAAAAATGATTAAATTGGAAAATGTGAGTTTTTCCTACCAAAAGAGAAGGGACTTTATAAAAGATTTATCTTTAGAATTTGAAGGTGGGAAAATTACTACTATACTTGGACCAAATGGAAGTGGAAAAAGTACGCTTTTGCATATGATATCGACTTATTTAAAGCCCAAATCCGGTAAAATTTACTTAAATGATATGGATATTAGAAAATTAAAACAAAAGGAAATAGCTAAATACATATCGTGTGTCTACCAAGAGCATGAATCTCCAGATGATATTACAGTAAGGGATTTAGTTTCATTTGGCAGAAATATTTATACGGATAAAGATGAAAATGAAAAGATGATAGACTTTGCACTTGATGCTACAGGAATTTCAGATATACAGCATAAAAAAGTAAATAATTT